>NZ_JBQFPW010000019.1:0-76609 GCF_056536585.1 Ruegeria sp. CK2 | reverse complement strand
GTAATCGGTAGGCCGGGCATCAGCCCGGCACATCGTCGAACTAAAGAAGGCCGCCCCACAACGGGCGGCCTTCTTTTGATCTAAAGCTTAGTCGTATGCGGCATCGACTATGAATTCTACCTTAAGTTCGGCGCGTGCCAGTTTGGCTTCGCCGCACGCCCGCGCGGGGGCGTGCCCGGAAGGAACCCAAGCATTCCAGATCTCGTTCAATCCCGCAAAGTCCTTCATGTCGGCAAGCCAGATCGTCACGCGCAGCATTTTTTCACGGGACGAACCCGCCTGCACAAGTAGAGCGTCGATTTTCTCAAGGCAAATCCGGACTTGTTCCTGAATCGTCTCACCTTCAGCAACTTGCCCGGTCAGATAGGCGACTCCGTTGTGTTTTACAATTTTGGACGAACGTTCGCCGGTCTCTATGCGATTGATCATAAGGGTCTCTTGCCATTTCTAAGGAGTGGATGCAGATTTGTTGTGTACTGCCAGTGTAGTTTTGGATGCAGAATGCCATTCAACGCAAACGCAAACTGATAAAAACAATTTCAGAATTTCTGAACTCTTCCGCTAGGTCAAACGCGTTTAAGGCCACCAAAAAGTGCCAAGGTAGCCTTGCGGCGTCACACAAAAGCGGACAGGTTGAGTTGCAGTCTGGTGCTCTCAGGTAGCTTTCAACAGTCGCTCGCTGATTTCCCACAAACGCTCGGCGCTTTCATCATTGCAAGCATGTGGGTCAACACCCACGTACCGGGCCATCGGGCTTTCCGGGTCGGTTGGTGCTGCTACATTGCAGTCTTCACAATACACACCGGGGTAGTCTGCTAGCACCGTTGCCGTTGCCGCCCACAGCGTCGTTGAGCAGCCCTGTTCTGGTGTTTTGAACCCTTGCTTGGCCAGTTCGGATGGCTCGCCATCTTCTCCGAGCCATCCTAGTGCGATCATTTCTTCTTTGGGCAAGTGCCGCTGCAGGGGTGTGAAAATTCCCCCAGGATGGACGGAGAAAGCGGTACCTCCGGCGTCCTTCAGTCGCCGGGACATGCCGTTTGCAAACAATGCGTTTGCCGTCTTTGCCTGCCCATAGGCCTGCCACTTTTCGTAGGCGGTCTGCTCAAAGTTGATGTCGTCCCAAATCATGTCTGAGAGTTTGTGAGCTGTCGAAGATAGGCTCACCACCCGGGCGCCTGATGTGTCTTTCAGTTTGGAGAGCATCCCTAAACTCAGCGCAAAATGGCCCATATGATTGACCCCGAATTGAGATTCCCAACCGGGTCCGACGCGGGTTTCGGGGCAGGCCATGATACCCGCATTGTTGATGAGGAAATCCAACTGCGAAAGTTGATCCTGCATCGCTTCGGTGAAGCGCTTAACTGAATCAAGATCCGCCAGATCCATCGGAGCAGTTTGAACATCGCCGGGTACGCCGCCCAGCGCGTCCTCGGCTTTTTTCGGAGTGCGAACCGGAACAATCACCGAGGCTCCATTTGCGGCCAGACAGCGAACCGTTTCAAGGCCAATCCCGCTATAACCACCGGTCACAATAGCGGTTTTCCCTGAGAGGTCCAAACCATTCAACACCTCGGCTCCTGTGCTCTTGGCGTAAAATGCCGATTGCGTCGGGACTTGATCAGTTATTGCCATGATATGCTCCTGCCGTTGTGGTTCAGTTTCGGCGTTGTTTGATGTTGACATGTTGTATTGGGCGTGTCGGAAAGGCAAACGCGTTGGGCAAAGGTTTGCTTCACCTACCAATGCAGTTTGTTGCACTTCCCCCTTGCCAAACCCCTCACACCCCTGTAGATCGCGCGAGTTCTCAACAAGAACATCAAGGCGGGGTGATTCCCGCCTTTTGGGTTCGATGAGGGTTGGCGATGCGCGCTTGTCCTCCTCTCAACCTCAACGCCTGATAAAAGGCTGTTATTATGCAAAGCCAAAATATTCGTATTCGGCTGAAGGCATTTGACTATCGCGTCCTGGATGCCAGCACGCAAGAGATCGTCAACACTGCCAAGCGGACCGGCGCGAACGTGCGCGGCCCGATCCCGCTGCCGAACAAGATCGAGAAGTTCACGGTTCTCCGTGGCCCTCACGTTGACAAGAAATCCCGCGACCAGTTCGAGATCCGCACGCACAAGCGTCTGCTCGACATCGTTGATCCGACCCCCCAGACCGTTGACGCGCTGATGAAGCTCGACCTCGCTGCTGGTGTGGATGTCGAGATCAAGCTGCAGTCGTAATCGGAGGGTATGAGAATGCGCTCTGGTATTATCGCAAAAAAAGTTGGCATGACCCGCCTGTTCATGGAAGACGGCAAGCAGATCCCTGTGACCGTTCTTCACTTGGACAACCTGCAGGTTGTTGCACAGCGCACCGATGAGCAGGACGGCTATACCGCTGTTCAGCTGGGTGCCGGTGCTGCCAAGGCAAAACGCACCTCGAAGGCCATGCGCGGTCACTACGCCGCTGCAAAGGTCGAGCCCAAGCGTAAGCTGGCCGAGTTCCGCGTCTCTGCTGATGGCCTGATCGAAGTGGGTGCCGAAATATCGGCGGAACACTTCCTGGAAGGTCAGAAGGTTGACGTTTCGGGCACCTCGATCGGTAAAGGCTTTGCCGGTGCAATGAAGCGCCATAACTTCGGTGGTCTGCGCGCCTCGCACGGTGTTTCGATCAGCCACCGTTCGCACGGTTCAACTGGCCAGTGTCAGGATCCGGGCAAGGTTTTCAAAGGCAAGAAGATGGCCGGTCACATGGGTGCTGCCCGTGTCACCACCCAGAACCTGGAAGTTGTCAAAACTGACGCCGACCGTGGTCTGGTCTTCATCAAAGGCGCCGTTCCCGGACCGAAATCGGGCTGGGTTACCGTCAAGGACGCCGTCAAGAAGAAAGCACCGGAAGGTCTGCCTTTCCCGGCTGCTGTGAAATCGGCTGCAACTGAAGCACCTGCGGAAGAAGCTCCCGCGGAAGGTGGTGAAGCATGAAACTTGATGTAATCAAACTGGACGGCAAAAAGGCTGGCAACATCGAGCTAGATGCAGACCTGTTCGGCCTAGAGCCGCGCGCGGACATCCTGCACCGTGTGGTTCGCTGGCAGCGCAACAACGCGCAAGCCGGTACCCACAAGGTCAAGACCCGCTCGGAAGTGTCCTACTCGACCAAGAAGATCTATCGCCAAAAAGGCACCGGTGGCGCTCGTCACGGCGCCCGCTCGGCACCGATCTTCCGCGGTGGCGGCGTTTACAAAGGTCCCGTCGCGCGCTCGCACGGTCACGACCTGCCGAAAAAGTTCCGCAAACTTGGTCTGCGCCACGCGCTGTCTGCCAAAATGGCAGCTGGTGAGCTGGTTGTGATCGAAGACGCCGCATCCGAGGGCAAGACTGCCGCTCTGGCCAAGCAGGTTGCAAACCTGGGCTGGAAACGCGCTCTGGTTATCGACGGCGCCACCGTGAACGAAGGGTTCGCCCGTGCAGCCGCAAACATCGAAGGTCTGGATATCCTGCCAACGATGGGCGCAAACGTCTATGACATCCTCAAGCGTGACACTCTGGTGATCACCAAAGCGGGTGTCGAAGCACTGGAGGCTCGACTGAAATGAGCGCGAAGGCAGAACACTACGACGTGATCCGCAAGCCGATTGTCACCGAAAAGTCGACCATGGCGTCCGAGAATGGCGCGATTGTCTTTGAGGTAGCGATCGACAGCAACAAACCGCAGATCAAAGAAGCGGTTGAATCGCTGTTTGGTGTCAAGGTGAAGGCGGTGAACACCACCATCACCAAAGGCAAGGTCAAGCGGTTCCGCGGCCAGTTGGGCAAGCGGAAAGACGTCAAAAAAGCATATGTGACCCTGGAAGAGGGGAACACAATCGACGTGAGCACCGGTCTTTGATCCGACGCTTACTGCGACTATTCACGGCCTCGGCGGTTCAACCCGCCGGGGCCGATTTCGTTTCGGACCCTGAAACTGTGCGTGCGCAGGTTCTGGAACAAATGCGGGCGTTCAGCGCCGAGCCCTATTTTCAGATCGCCGACGAAAAGCTGGGGCTGTTGTCGGTGTTCGACGATCTGAAATACGACCGGGCGGATGTAGATATGATCTCTCCGGCGATGCGCAAGCATGTGGTCGGCAAGCTTGGCCCGCTGGGGTTTCGCCAGACCTCAGGCACAGTTCTGGAACACGCCAAGGCCGATATGCGCGTGCACATCCCCAAGTTCCACGCCCTCGGCGCGTCGCCTTTCGATATCGCGCGCTATACTGAGAAACGCCCGCATGATTACTGTCTGCTGACGCCCACGCAGGTGGCCTGTCAGTACGTCGATCACTATGAGTTGGACGACGCGGTGCAGCGGATCGAGGGGTTGATTGCAAAGCACCCGATCAACCTGCTCAAACTGGCGGATTATCTGGAAGGCAAACCCAAACACCGCGCCTTTCGCGAGGTGCTGGGGCATATCAAACTCAAGCAGAGGATCGCGGTGGAGGCCGAGCCGCTGTGCCGCAGGCGGTCCCTCGGATAAGGGCGCAAGCCGCGCCAGAGACTGCCCGTGGGATGGCGCCGCGACGGCTGATCAGCGCGCTTTTTTGTGCCAAATACATCCGAACTCATAGCGAGGCGCAAACGTCCCCAAAGCGCCAGCCCGCCGGGACGGGCAGTCGCTGGCGCGGCGGCCTTCGGCCTTGTCCCGCGCTTAGGAGCGTAGGCGGGAAGACGCAAAGAAAGCATATGTGACCCTGGAAGAGGGTAACATTGTCAACGAGAGCATAGGTCTCTGATCGGAACCATCATTAGAGAGAAATAAGAGACACCGCGTAAGCTGATACCCATTTTTTGTTGCTATTGAATGCAAAAATCTTCGCATCACCCAACACGAAGAGGAATGTCAGACAGCACAACTTTCTCATGGGCATCCGGTACGCCCAATTCTCCCAGTACACCTGCGAACGCACTGTAGCTGACATATGGAAACTGAGTCGGCCCGACAATAATGCGATCCAGAAGCGACGGGATATCCGCACCGTGCAAACCGTTGTCCGGTTCATTTGCCAGCCGAAGCTTGTAGACCTTCTGTGGTACCCCGCCCAAAACTACTGTTTCTTCCGTCATCTCGGGACTTGTCCGCTCCGTCGGTCGATAGAACAAACGCCATTCCTGTTCCTCTTCGAATCCTGGATGTTTTGTGGCAATTGCAAAACGAAAAAGCATATTGTGAATGTAAGCAACTAGAGTTTCCTGCCCCAAGCCGTGCAAGTACTTTCTGTTGATTAGTATAGCGTTGGTGATTTGCGCCAGGTATTCGGTCAACCCCTCGACTGAAAGATACAAGACTGGGATAGAATAGACCGCCAAAAGATCAGTTACCGCAGCCATTGGGGTGTTTTTGATAACCAGCGCTGTATCTCCATAGGCCCTCCACATCGAAAGCCTGCCGCGACGATCTTCTTCGGAATTATGGAGCGACACGCATGCAATATATGTCTCAAGTTGCCAGTCCCGTTCCCATCCCGAAAGCAGATTGTCAGATTTCTCAATTGTGCCCTGAAAAATATCCTCTACGGCCTCACGAAACCTATTGCCTTCAGGTCCAGAAAACACTGAACGGATCAACTGCAGTCCGTAGGAAATCTCGGAGAAATCATTCATCGCGGTAGCGTTTCTAAACCAAAGCTCTTGATTCCGGAGCACCTTCATAGCGGTGTCAGCAGATGTGTAATAAACAAACCGTTTTTGTTCGGCCACGACAGACAAACTTGCTTCCATCAGACCAGGTCGAAAAATCTGATTGAACATTCTTGTTTCGTTATCGAAATCCATCGCTTCCCTCGTTTTGGCTCTTCCAATTGGGTAACCATTTACGGATTATCGTCGATTTGGAAGATGAGGTCGGCTTTTTATGAGTTTGTTTGCTTCAATAGCTCTAAATGAAAAAAGGGTCCTGTATCACTGAGTGGAAGCTCAAGGACTTGGTTTGTTCTCGTTTTAGAATTGTGATCTCTTGGTCCGGATGCTCTGGATATGAAATCCGCACGGACCCTATAGACACCCACCCCCAACACGGCTATACGCACCCAATCTTGCGGCCTCGGATTCGTTCCGGGGCTTCTGATATTTGAAACCGGGGACCTTCGGGGCCCTATACCCTTGGCACCTACGGGGGCCTATCACATAGCGGGGAAATCCCCGCACTTGCTAAACGGAAGACAGAAAGCATGGCACTCAAGTCGTACAAGCCGACGACGCCGGGCCAGCGCGGGCTGGTGCTGATCGACCGTTCGGAGCTTTGGAAAGGACGTCCGGTCAAGTCTCTCACAGAGGGTTTGACCAAATCGGGCGGCCGGAACAACACCGGACGGATCACTTCACGCCGCCGCGGCGGTGGCGCAAAGCGTCTCTACCGGATCGTTGACTTCAAACGGAATAAATTTGATGTCTCGGCAACCGTTGAACGGATCGAATATGACCCGAACCGGACCGCATTCATCGCACTCGTAAAATACGAAGACGGCGAGCAGGCTTACATCCTCGCTCCGCAGCGTCTGGCTGTTGGTGACAAAGTCGTGGCATCTGCCAAGGCCGACATCAAGCCGGGCAACGCGATGCCGTTCTCGGGCATGCCAATCGGTACCATCGTCCACAACATCGAAATGAAGCCTGGCAAAGGCGGTCAGATCGCACGTGCGGCCGGTACTTACGCTCAGTTCGTTGGCCGTGATGGCGGCTACGCTCAGATCCGTCTGAGCTCGGGTGAACTGCGCATGGTCCGTCAGGAATGCATGGCCACCATCGGTGCCGTGTCCAACCCCGACAACTCGAACCAGAACCTCGGTAAAGCCGGTCGTATGCGCCACAAGGGCGTGCGTCCGTCGGTCCGTGGTGTCGCTATGAACCCGATCGATCACCCGCACGGTGGTGGTGAAGGTCGGACCTCGGGTGGCCGTACACCGGTTACGCCTTGGGGTAAGGACACCAAGGGTAAGCGTACCCGCAACAAAAACAAAGCGTCCCAGAAGCTGATCATCCGCTCGCGGCACGCCAAGAAGAAGGGACGTTAATCTATGTCTCGCTCTGTTTGGAAGGGTCCTTTCGTCGATGCTTATGTGCTGAAAAAAGCCGAAGCAGCGCGCGAGTCGGGCCGTAACGAAGTTATCAAAATCTGGTCGCGTCGTTCCACCATTCTGCCCCAGTTCGTGGGTCTGACTTTTGGTGTGTACAACGGCCACAAGCATATCCCCGTCAACGTCTCGGAAGACATGATCGGTCAGAAGTTCGGTGAGTATTCGCCAACTCGGACCTATTACGGTCACGCCGCTGACAAAAAAGCGAAACGGAAGTAAGTCATGGGCAAGGAAAAGAACCCCCGCCGCGTGGCCGAAAACGAAGCAATGGCGAAAACGCGCATGCTCCGTACCAGCCCGCAGAAACTGAACCTGGTTGCACAGATGATCCGTGGCAAGAAAGTCGAGAAGGCGTTGACCGACCTGACGTTCTCGAACAAGCGGATCGCGCAGGATGTGAAGAAATGCCTTCAGTCCGCAATCGCCAACGCCGAGAACAACCACAACCTAGACGTCGACGAACTGATCGTTGCCGAAGCATGGGTTGGCAAGAACCTGGTCATGAAGCGCGGTCGCCCGCGTGCACGTGGTCGGTTCGGCAAGATTATGAAGCCGTTCTCGGAGATCACCATCAAGGTGCGTCAAGTTGAGGAGCAAGCCTAATGGGACATAAAGTCAATCCGATCGGCATGCGCCTTCAGGTGAACCGCACCTGGGACAGCCGCTGGTATGCAGATACCAAGGACTACGGTGATCTTCTGCTGGAAGATCTGAAAATCCGTGAGTTCATCAACAAAGAGTGCAAGCAAGCCGGCATCGCCCGTGTGATCATCGAACGTCCGCACAAAAAGTGCCGCGTCACGATCCACACAGCACGCCCGGGCGTCATCATCGGCAAAAAAGGCGCAGACATCGAAGTTCTGCGCAAGAAGATCGCCCTGATGACAGACAGCGAACTGCACCTGAACATCGTCGAAGTGCGCAAGCCCGAGCTTGACGCGCAACTGGTTGCCGAGTCCATCGCTCAGCAGCTGGAGCGCCGGGTTTCGTTCCGTCGCGCGATGAAGCGGTCTGTTCAGAACGCTATGCGCATGGGATCTCTGGGTATCCGGGTGAACGTCGCTGGCCGTCTGGGCGGCGCCGAAATCGCACGGACCGAGTGGTACCGCGAAGGCCGTGTGCCTCTGCATACGCTGCGCGCCGACATCGATTACGCACAAGCCGAAGCGATGACTCCTTACGGGATCATCGGGATCAAGGTCTGGATCTTCAAAGGTGAGATCATGGAGCACGATCCACAGGCACGTGACCGTAAAGCACAGGAACTCCAGGACGGCCCTGCACCTCGTGGTGCTGGTGGCGGTCGTCGCTAAGGAGGGAAAGATATGCTTCAACCAAAGCGTACTAAATTCCGCAAGATGCACAAAGGCCGGATCAAGGGTGAAGCCAAAGGCGGCTCTGATCTGAACTTTGGCACCTACGGTCTGAAAGCTCTTGAGCCTGAGCGTGTAACTGCACGCCAGATCGAAGCTGCACGTCGTGCCATGACGCGTCACATGAAGCGTCAGGGCCGTGTCTGGATCCGCATCTTCCCCGACACTCCGGTCACTGCAAAGCCGATCGAAGTTCGTATGGGTAAAGGTAAAGGTTCGGTCGACCGCTGGGCGTGCAAAGTCAAGCCTGGCCGCGTGATGTTCGAGATCGACGGCGTCAATGACGACATCGCCCGCGAGGCCCTGCGCCTGGCCGCGATGAAGCTGCCGATCAAGACTCGCGTCGTGGTTCGCGAAGACTGGTAAGCGATTTTGGGGGAGACCCTGTTCGTGATAAGACTGACCCCCGTCGGGAACCCGGCGGGGGTCTTCTTTTTTTTTGGTACAGAAAATCCGCAATAACGTGATTGAGATCGACGAATGGCAAACCTACCCCTAGGCTGCCGATCAGTTAACGAGAGGTCGCCATGGTTCAGTTGCGCAAAAAGGTGCTGGTCAAAGAAGTGATCACCACTGATCAACTTGGCCAGCCTTGCACGCCAGTCGTTCGCGTTGCGGTGATGGCTGTGTTCCAAAACCCCCTGGCCGGAAAATTCTCGGAAGATCTGTCGGAGTTGTTTGAAATCGGCGGAACTGTGGGCGGCGATCTCGCGGCTGAAGCAATCGCTCATCTGGCTAGTGATCCCGTCTCGTATGGGAAGGCTGCGATCGTCGGCGCGAATGGTGATCTGGAGCAGGGTGGAGCTGTAATCCACCCACGCCTAGGTGCCCCGATGCGCGCGGTGGCTGGAGGGGGTGAGGCTGTTATTCCTTCAAATGCCAAACTGGGTGCGCCAGGTTGTGCGATTGATCTGCCGCTTGGTCATAAGGACAATCCATGGTCTTTCGACCATTTCGACACGATGACATTGAGTGTACCCGATGCGCCGAAACCGGACGAGATTGTGCTGTGCCTTGCCTATGCGGATGGCGGCCGACCGATCCCGCGCTGCGGCAAGGGGCCCCTAAAGGCATAACCCGGTCGCGTAGGCTGGCCTTGCTGGAAAAGCTAGGTTATGCCCGGCCCATGGCACAGATTGAATCGCTTTTCGTTACCCGTCTCTATCGCGCAGCTTTGTCCGAGTTCGATCCCAAGATCGACCCGGAAGAGCTGGAAAGCTCCTGCCTTGTCATCGCAGAGGATGACGAAGCCGGGCGGGAATGGTGTGAAGAGAACGGCTATCCCGGTTACACAAGCTATGCCTCTCTGAGCGATTTGCCCTGGCGGTTTCCGATCTTTGCCGATCTGGTCAAGGCGCTGGACCAGCACGTCGCGGCTTTTGCCAAAGATCTGGAGTTTGATCTGGGTGAGGGAGAACTGAAACTGGAGGACATCTGGATCAACATCCTGCCCGAGGGCGGGATGCATGCCAGCCATATCCACCCCCACAGCGTGATCTCGGGCACGACTTATGTGTCGATGCCCAATGGCACCAGCGTGCTAAAGCTGGAAGATCCCCGCTCGGCCCGTATGATGGCAGCGCCGACGCGTCTGAAGGGCGGGCGACGTGAGTTGCGGCCGTTCATCTATGTGAAACCCGAGGTGGGAGATGTCCTGCTTTGGGAAAGCTGGCTGCGTCACGAGGTGCCGATGAATATGGCCGAGGAAGAGCGGATCAGTGTTAGCTTCAACTACAAGTGGGATTAGCAAAGCGCCGCCGATCGCCTAGGAGATTTGACGCAAATTGGGGATAAGCCTTGCAATGTGCTGGAATATAACCCATGTGGGGCACGCTTACGTTTTTCTTTTTCGACCACTGTCTCCTGATTTTCGGCGCTCAGTCTCTCGATCCAGACCTACTACGCCGCGCTGTCGCAATTCCGCGGACAGCAACTAATTAGGAGACTACGGATATGGCCACTGGCACCGTAAAATGGTTCAACACAACTAAAGGTTTTGGCTTCATCGCACCAGAGACTGGTGGCAAAGATGTGTTTGTACACATCTCTGCTGTCGAGCGCTCGGGTCTGACCGGCCTGGCCGACGACCAGAAAGTAACGTTCGACATCGAGCCCGGCCGTGACGGTCGTGAGTCGGCTGTGAACATCGCTCTGGCGTAAGTCACTCAGACTTTTGCAGTTGAAGACGCGGTCTCGTGCAAACGAGGCCGCGTTTTTCGTTTCAATTTAGACCTAGCTAGATTTTTGACTGAGTTGCCACACACCTTCGATTGGAATGGTCAGTAACACAATCTGAGAAAATCTGGAGCCAGCTCATGTAGAATCTTGTATGCTCCTTGGATCATGGGGGGTGTTTGCTGTGAAAGAAGCTGAACGAGTGGTTCGCCAATTCCACGAGAGTTGGGGTATGCGCGATCCTGATCGCGGAGCCGAGGTAATTGCCGAAGACTGCCAGTTTGAGGATGTTGCTCGTGAAGAAAAACAACTTGGCAAGTTAGCATACAAAGAGGACTACGAGCGCTGGCGACTGGCATTCCCAGATGGAGAATGCATCGTTGACAATGTGATCGTCAGCGATTGCGGTGAATGGGCTATCGTCGAGTTCCACAATACCGGCACTCATACAGGTGTGCTGCATTCAAGCCTTGGTGAATTCGAACCGACCGGAAAGCGATACGAAGTGCGTTATTGTTCGGTGATGCGGGTGAAAGGTGGCATGGTTGTTGAGGGAAGAGACTATTACGACAGCGCCACCATCGCACGACATTTGGGCTTAGTGAAGTAAGCCAGGAATAGCGTGCTTAGAGTAGATGCTTGTGTCTTCCCAAAGTTTCCCTTGCCACCCACCAGCGACTCCCCTATAGAGCGGCATCTTGCGATCACCCGGCTGAGTCGGGGGATTCGTATGTCTATCATTCATCCACCAGGTCAAAGGTGACCCTTTAAGGGGCCTTCTGGTGTTTTGAGCAAAGGAAAAAGGCGATGAACGCCCAAGAACTGCGTGACAAGACCCCGGACCAGCTCCGCGAGGAACTGGCCAACCTGAAGAAAGAAAGCTTTAACCTGCGCTTTCAACAGGCCACCGGTCAGCTGGAAAGCACCGCCGGCATCAAAGCGGCCCGCCGCAACGCTGCCCGCGTCAAAACCATTCTGAACGAAAAGGCCGCTGCTGCGGCATCGGAGGAGTAATCCTATGCCCAAGCGTATCCTGTCCGGCACCGTAACAAGCGATGCCAACGCACAAACTGTAACCGTATCCGTCGAGCGCCGCTTTACGCATCCGGTTCTGAAGAAAACCATCCGTAAGTCCAAGAAATACCGGGCTCACGATGAAAAGAACGCCTTCAAGGTCGGCGATGCAGTCCGCATCATCGAATGCGCGCCGAAATCGAAGACTAAACGTTGGGAGGTTCTGGAAGCTTAAGCTTCCAGGATTTTTCCATTTGTCGAAACCCTGGGGGATTTAACCAGACCAGCCCCCACAGGTCGGGAGAAACCACATGATCCAGATGCAGACCAATCTGGATGTCGCTGACAACTCCGGCGCACGCCGAGTTCAGTGCATCAAGGTCCTGGGTGGTTCCAAGCGTAAATACGCCTCCGTTGGCGACGTAATCGTCGTCTCGGTGAAGGAAGCCATCCCGCGCGGCCGCGTAAAGAAAGGGGACGTCCGTAAGGCCGTCGTCGTGCGCACCGCCAAAGAAGTTCGCCGCGAAGATGGTACCGCGATCCGTTTCGATCGCAACGCCGCCGTCATTCTGGGCAACAACAATGAGCCGGTAGGTACCCGTATCTTCGGCCCCGTTGTTCGCGAACTGCGCGGCAAGAACTTCATGAAAATCATCTCACTCGCTCCGGAGGTGCTGTAATCATGGCTGCTAAACTCCGCAAAGGCGACAAGGTCGTCGTGCTGGCCGGTAAGGACAAGGGCAAAGAGGGGACTATCACCTCGGTTGATCCATCCGCCGGCAAAGCTGTCGTTGATGGCGTGAACATCGCGATCCGTCACACCCGCCAGACCCAGAACAATCAGGGCGGTCGCTTGCCTCAGGCAAATCCGATCGAACTGTCGAACCTGGCTCTGCTGGACAAGAACGGCAAAGCAACCCGCGTTGGCTTCCGCATGGAAGGCGACAAGAAAGTGCGCTTCGCCAAGACCACGGGGGACGTGATCGATGCTTGATACCGCAAATTATACCCCGCGTCTGAAAGCTCAGTACGCTGAAACCATCCGCCCGGCTCTGAAAGAAGAGTTCGGTTACAAGAACGACATGCAGCTGCCCAAGCTGGAAAAAATCGTTCTGAATATCGGATGTGGTGCAGAAGCTGTTCGGGATTCCAAGAAAGCAAAAGCCGCCGTCGAGGATCTGACTGCGATTGCTGGTCAACAGGCTGTTTCGACCAAGGCGAAAAAGTCGATCGCGGGTTTCCGTGTCCGTGAAGACATGCCGCTGGGTGCGAAAGTGACCCTGCGCGGTGACCGGATGTACGAATTCCTGGATCGTCTAATCACCATCGCGATGCCGCGTATTCGTGACTTTCGCGGTGTAAAGGCGTCTTTCGATGGTCAAGGCAACTTTGCCATGGGCATGAAAGAGCACATCGTGTTCCCGGAAATCGACTTCGACAAGGTCGATGAGGTCTGGGGCCTGGATATCGTAATTGCCACCACAGCGAAAACCGACGCTGAAGGCAAGGCATTGTTGAAGCAATTCAACATGCCGTTCAACGCCTGAGCGCCGGGAGGATTAAGACATGGCTAAAAAAGCAATGATCGAACGCGAAAAGAAGCGCGAGCGCCTGGTGGCCAAATATGCCGCAAAGCGTGCCGAGCTGAAAGAAATCGCGAATGACGAAAGCAAGCCGATGGAAGAGCGTTTCAAAGCGCGTCTGAAACTGGCGAAGCTGCCGCGCAATAGCTCGGCAACCCGTCTTCACAACCGTTGCCAGCTCACCGGCCGTCCTCATGCTTACTACCGTAAGCTGAAGGTCAGCCGTATTGCGCTGCGCGAGCTGGGCTCTGCTGGTCAGATCCCCGGCATGGTGAAATCGAGCTGGTAAGGGAGAGAATGATATGAACGATCCTATCGGCGATATGCTCACCCGTATCCGCAACGCGCAAATGCGCGGCAAGTCCACCGTTTCCACCCCAGCGTCAAAGCTGCGCGGTTGGGTTCTGGACGTGCTGGCGGACGAAGGTTACATCCGTGGCTACGAAGCGACGACCGGGACCAACGGTCATCCGGCCATCGAAATCAGCCTGAAATACTACGAAGGCACTCCTGTTATTCGCGAACTGAAGCGGGTTTCCAAACCCGGTCGTCGCGTTTACATGGGCGTCAATGACATCCCGCAGGTCCGTCAGGGTCTGGGCGTGTCGATTGTCAGCACTCCGAAAGGTGTGATGTCGGACCAGAACGCACGCTCCAACAATGTTGGCGGCGAAGTGCTCTGCACCGTCTTCTAAGGAGGTCTGTCAATGTCTCGTATTGGTAAAAAACCGGTCGAGCTGCCCAGCGGCGTTTCCGCCACTGTGTCCGGCCAGACCATTGAAGTTAAGGGCCCGAAAGGTGCCCGCAGCTTTACCGCAACCGACGACGTTACGCTGTCGGTCGAAGACAACGTGGTTACGATCAACCCTCGCGGCATGTCCAAGCGCGCGCGCCAGCAGTGGGGCATGAGCCGCACCATGGTCGCAAACCTGGTGGCCGGTGTGACCGAAGGCTTCAAGAAAGAGCTGGAGATCCAAGGTGTTGGTTACCGGGCGCAGATGCAGGGTAACACCCTGAAGCTGAACCTGGGTTACAGCCACGACGTTGATTTCGTTGCTCCGGAAGGTGTCACCATCACCGCACCGAAGCAGACGGTGATCATTGTGGAAGGAAACGACCAGCAGCAGGTTGGCGAAGTCGCAGCGAAAATCCGCGATTGGCGCCGTCCCGAGCCCTATAAGGGCAAGGGCATCCGCTACAAGGGCGAGTTCATCTTCCGCAAAGAAGGCAAGAAGAAGTAAGGACGCAAACAATGGCAAACAGCAAAAGAACCCTGTTTCTGAAGCGCCGCCTGCGCGTTCGGAACAAACTTCGCAAGGTCAACGCGGGTCGCCCGCGTTTGTCCGTACATCGTTCGAACAAGAACATCTCTGTTCAGCTGATCGACGACGTGCGTGGCGTGACCCTGGCCTCGGCCTCGACCCTGGAAAAGGATCTGGGTGTTGTTGGCAAAAACAACGTCGAAGCGGCCACCAAAGTGGGCGCGGCTATCGCCGAGCGTGCCAAGAAGGCAGGTGTCGAAGAGGCCTATTTCGATCGTGGTGGCTTCCTGTTCCACGGCAAAGTGAAGGCTGTCGCCGACGCTGCGCGTGAAGGTGGTCTGAAGATCTAAAACCTGCGGGTGGCCGACCGGCCGCCCCGATGATCCAGGAGCCTCGGCACAAGTCGGGGCTCACTCGGATTGAACAAACGGCGCGTATAGCGCCACTAGAGAAAAGGGATGCCAAAATGGCAGAACGTGATAACCGCCGGGGCCGTGGTCGTGACCGCGACGAAACTCCGGAATTCGCAGATCGTCTGGTTGCGATCAACCGTGTGTCGAAAACCGTAAAAGGTGGTAAGCGCTTTGGCTTCGCCGCTCTGGTGGTCGTAGGCGACCAGAAAGGCCGCGTCGGCTTTGGCAAGGGTAAAGCGAAAGAAGTACCCGAGGCCATCCGCAAGGCGACGGAACAAGCCAAGCGTCAGATGATCCGCGTGCAACTGCGCGAAGGTCGGACCCTGCACCACGATATGGAAGGCCGTCATGGCGCCGGTAAAGTGGTTATGCGCACAGCGCCTGAAGGTACCGGTATCATCGCCGGTGGTCCGATGCGTGCCGTGTTCGAAATGCTGGGCGTGAAGGACGTTGTGTCCAAATCTCTGGGCTCGCAGAACCCGTACAACATGATCCGCGCAACCATCAACGGCCTGACCAAAGAGCAGAGCCCGCGTTCGGTTGCACAGCGTCGCGGCAAAAAGGTTGCCGACATCCTGCCCAAGCGGGACGAAGCACCAGCTGCTGCTGAAGCAGAAGCATAAGGAGAGCGACCCATGGCAAAAACCATCGTCGTAAAGCAGATCGGTTCCCCGATCCGTCGCCCCGCCGAACAACGCGCAACCCTGATCGGTCTGGGCCTGAACAAGATGCACAAAACCCGTGAGCTGGAGGATACCCCTTCGGTCCGCGGAATGGTCAACAAGATCCCGCATCTGGTAGAGATCATCGAAGAACGCGGTTAAACGCAGTTCTTTGAAAGATTAAAACGCCTCCGACAAGTTCGGGGGCGTTTTTTGTGCAAGTTTCTTGATTTGAGACCAAGCGGGCTTGGCTCAACTTGAGCGCATGTTGGCGATAACTCTGCGCATGTAATCCATGAATTGCGCTTGCTCAGACACATTCAAAACTTGAAGCGCTTCGGCATTCACCGTCTGCGCCGAGTCATAGGCATTGTCTCGAAGTGCCGAGGACTTGTCTGTCAACCAGATCAACTGTGCTCGGGCGTCAGCAGGGTTTTTTGTTCTCTTGATCAGGCCGTCGCGTTCCATTCGATTAAGTGTATTGGCCAGTGTCGCTTGTTCGACGTCGATTTTGGCAAGCAGATCCTTCTGCGAAACGCCATCCTTAACCCAGAGTTCCAATAAAATTGGGAATTGTCCGACAACAATGCCCAAAGGCACAATGCGGCGCTGCAACTCCTTGGCGAACAGCCGCGCCATGTGGTTGACGAGATATCCGGCTGAGTTCTCTTTTTCGAAATCCATGGCCGAAACTTACACTTGCATAGTATGCTATACAATATTATATAGCTAGCTATGTTAATCTAGTGGAAAGGACGCACGATGGTACGCTTTGAGGAGTTGAATGAGATTGTCGCCTTGGCTGACCAGATGCAGTCGGAAGAGGGGCCAATCGCGTTGATCAACCTGTTTGAGGTCGATGTGAAAGACGAAGCGGCTTTGATAGAGGCCTGGACAAATGATGCGGATTTTATGAAATCCCAACCAGGATACATCTCAACGCAGATGCATAAAGGTATCGCAGGCAGTACGACCTACGTGAATTATGCCATTTGGCAGGATGTCAAAAGCTTCCGTGACGCCTTTAGCCAGCCCGAATTCCAACGCCTGCTGTCCGAATACCCCAACAGTGCCGTGGCCCGCCCCCATCTTTTTCAGAAGATGGCCGTCGAAAACCACTGCATCGCCTAACGCCCTGATCGGAGCTGCCAAGTGTTAAGAGCAATCCACCCTGTTGCAGGAACCATCGGGTTCTTGACGATCCTGACTTTCTGGACCTCCACCGTTTACACTGAGTTGTTTGGAACCTACGCGGCCATAACCGTTGTCAAATCCATGATCGTCAACGGTCTATTCGTCCTCGTGCCAGCGATGGTTATCGTTGGTGCGTCTGGCATGTCCATGGGGCGCCGCCGTAAGGATGCGCCGGCAATCGCCAAAAAGAAGAGAATGCCAATCATAGCCGCGAACGGTTTGCTGATCCTGGTGCCAGCAGCGATCTATCTGAGTATGAAAGCCAGTGCCGGATCCTTCGACACGAACTTTTATGCAGTACAGATTGTCGAACTGACAGCCGGAGCAGCCAATTTGATTTTGATGGGGCTAAGTATACGAGATGGTAGAAGGATGAGCGCACGCAGACGACACGCTACTAAGAAATGACAGAAGTTTTCAAAAAACTCAGTCACATGCAGTCTTGCCGAGGCGTAGTCCACATGAGAAAAAATCAATCCCGCTCTGCCATTCACTGAACGCATAGCGGCTAGACCAAAACCTGTGTTGTTAGCGGTATCGTACGCGCCTATCTCGGCCTTGTCCGAATAAGGAACAGCCAAGTGACATCGGGGAATACGCCCCGACATTCGAAAGGAATAGAGATATGGCACACACAGCAACACTGACACATGGCGGCTTCAACCTGAGCGCCCGTTTTGCAAACCTGATCGAGCTCGTAAAGGAAAACCGCGCCCGGGCGAGCGAATACACCCGCACGTACTCTGAGCTCAACCGCCTGAGCAACCGTGAACTGGACGACATCGGCATCCGCCGTTGCGACATTGCAGACATCGCGCGCGAGCACGCATATTGCGCGTAAATCAGCCCAGCTGATATACGAACCCTGAGGCGCCTTATGGCGCCTCTTTTGTGTTTAGGCGTTCCGATCACAAAATCGCGGCCGCGCTTCCGCGCGCGAGACAAGAAACCTTGCAACCATGGGCACAAAGCTGTATCGGGCTCCGGTGGCATTGTGTCCACGAGAATCAAAATCAAGAAATGCCGTGTCTGACCCATCACGCTTCGGGGTCAATTCCGGCGAAGGAGAAGCGAAATGAAACTGAATGAATTACGCGACAACGCAGGCGCCACTAAGAAACGCACGCGCGTTGGCCGTGGCCCCGGTTCCGGCAAAGGTAAAATGGGTGGCCGTGGTATCAAAGGTCAGAAATCCCGCTCCGGTGTGGCCATCAACGGCTACGAAGGCGGCCAGATGCCACTGTACCAGCGCCTGCCGAAGCGTGGCTTTAACAAGCCGAACCGCAAGGAATTTGCCGTTATCAACCTGGGTCTGATCCAGAAATTTGTCGAAGCTGGCAAGTTGGACGCCAAAGCCGCGATTACCGAGGATGCACTGGTTGCGTCCGGTCTGGTGCGTCGCAAGCTGGACGGCATCCGTGTTCTGGCCAAGGGTGAAATCAGCTCCAAAGTGAACCTGGAAGTCACCGGTGCTTCGAAAGCTGCTGTTGATGCGGTCGAGAAAGCGGGCGGTTCACTTACGGTCACAAAAGCTGCTGCGGCAGAGTAAGCGCTTGTGAGCGGGCCAAGACCCGCTTACATAGACCTCAGAGTTTTCCAAGACGCCGCCCGAGCCGGAAAACGGTTCCGGGCGGTGTTTGCATAAGAGAGACCGATTTATGGTATCAGCAGCTGAACAAATGGCAGCCAACACTAGCTGGGCTGCTTTGGGCAAAGCCACCGATCTGCGCAACCGCATCCTGTTCACGCTCGCTTTGCTGATCGTCTATCGTCTGGGCACCTTTATTCCAGTGCCGGGCATTGATGGTCAGGCGCTGCGTGAGTTCATGGAACAAGCGGGGCAGGGCATCGGCGGCATGGTTTCGATGTTTACCGGGGGCGCGCTGGGTCGGATGGGTATCTTTGCCCTCGGCATCATGCCTTATATTTCGGCCTCGATCATCGTGCAGCTGCTGACATCGATGGTTCCCGCGCTCGAACAGCTCAAGAAAGAGGGCGAGCAAGGCCGTAAGAAGATCAACCAATACACACGTTTTGGCACCGTGGCGCTGGCCACCGTTCAGGCTTATGGCTTGGCTGTTTCGCTGGAATCGGGTGATCTGGCGACGGATCCCGGGCTCTACTTCCGCATGTCGACCATGATCACCTTGGTTGGTGGCACCATGTTCCTGATGTGGCTGGGTGAGCAAATCACCGCGCGTGGCATCGGCAACGGTATCTCTCTGATCATCTTCGTCGGCATTATCGCCGAGGTTCCGGCCGCACTGGCGCAGTTCTTCGCGTCGGGCCGTTCGGGTGCAATCAGCCCGGCTGTGATTGTCGGTGTAATTATCATGGTCATCGCAGTCATCACCTTTGTGGTGTTCATGGAGCGCGCATTGCGCAAGGTTCATATTCAGTATCCGCGCAGACAGGCGGGTATGAAGGTCTATGAAGGCGGTTCCAGCCATCTGCCGGTCAAGGTTAACCCGGCGGGCGTTATTCCTGCTATCTTTGCAAGCTCGCTGCTGCTGTTGCCCGTGACGATCTCGACCTTTTCGTCAGGTGCCACGAACGGACCGGTGATGTCTTGGCTATTGGCCAACTTTGGTCCCGGGCAGCCGCTATATCTGCTGTTCTTTGCGTCGATGATCGTTTTCTTTGCGTATTTCTATACGTTCAACGTGTCGTTCAAACCGGACGATGTCGCCGATAACCTGAAAAAGCAGAACGGTTTTGTTCCGGGTATCCGTCCTGGCAAGAAGACTGCCGAATATCTGGAATACGTGGTCAACCGCGTTCTGGTTCTGGGCTCAGCCTATCTGGCGGCGGTGTGCCTGCTGCCTGAAATCCTGCGTGGTCAGTTCGCCATCCCGTTTTACTTCGGCGGCACCTCTGTTCTGATTATCGTCTCGGTCACCATGGACACGATTCAGCAGGTTCAGAGCCATTTGCTGGCGCATCAATACGAAGGGCTTATCGAAAAGTCCCAGCTGCGCGGTAAAAGCAAGAAACGCGGCAGGAAGGGACCCGCTCGTCGATGAACATCATTTTGTTGGGCCCGCCGGGTGCGGGCAAAGGAACGCAAGCGCGTCATCTGGTTGAAATGCGTGGTATGGTGCAACTGAGCACCGGTGACATGTTGCGAGAAGCCAAGGACAGCGGGACCGAAATGGGCAACCGCGTCGCCGAAGTGATGGCCAAAGGTGAACTGGTAACCGACGAGATCGTCATCGGCCTGATCCGTGAAAAGCTGGAACAAGGTGCCAAGGGCGGTTTCATTTTCGACGGTTTTCCGCGCACGCTGGCACAGGCTGACGCGTTGGGAGATCTGCTGAAAAGCACCGGCGAAACGCTGGATGCGGTCATCGCGATGGAAGTCAACGATGACGCGCTGGTCGAACGGATCACCGCCCGCTCGACCTGTGGAGGCTGCGGCGAGGTCTACAATGACATCACCAAGCCGATCCCTGCCGACGGAAAATGCTCCAACTGTGGTAAGGAAAACGACTTTAAACGCCGCGCAGATGATAATGAGGAAAGCCTCAAGACCCGTCTGATGGAGTACTACAAAAAGACCTCGATGCTGATCGGCTATTACTATGCCAAGGGCAACCTGTCCTGGGTTGACGGCCTGGGTGAAATTGACGCTGTTCAAAACGAGATTTCGCAGGTTTTGGATGGTGGCGTCGACGTCGGAAACGACTGATCCATTTCTGCCCTTGACCTGAGCGGGAAAAGCCAATATCGACCCCCATCCCTAACGGGAATCACGACCGCATGCGGGATTCGTTCCGGATGCCCCGACCACCTCGAATAATACTGGATCCTCTGGCGTCACTGCCAAGATCGAGTGTTGTGAAAAAAGGTTCCGGAACTACGGAACCGCAACAAAAAAGGAAAGTGACACGTGGCACGTATTGCCGGCGTAAACATCCCGACTGCAAAGCGGGTACCTATCGCCCTCACATATATCACCGGTATCGGAAACACCTCGGCCAAAGCGATCTGCGAAGCCGTAGGCATCGACGCGACTCGTCGCGTCAATGAACTGTCCGACGCCGAAGTTCTGGCCATCCGCGAGCATATCGACGCAAACTTCACCGTTGAAGGTGACCTGCGCCGCGAAGTTCAGATGAACGTCAAGCGCCTGATGGACCTGGGCTGCTACCGTGGTCTGCGTCACCGTCGTAACCTGCCCGTTCGCGGTCAGCGTACCCACACCAATGCTCGTACCCGCAAAGGCCCCGCAAAGGCCATTGCTGGTAAGAAGAAATAAGGAGGGTCTGACTGATGGCACGCGAAAAGACTCGTACCAAGAAAAAAGAGCGCAAGAATATCGCATCGGGCGTCGCCCACGTGAATTCGACCTTCAACAACACCAAGATCCTGATCTCGGACGTGCAGGGCAACGCCATTGCATGGTCGTCAGCTGGGACCATGGGGTTCAAAGGGTCGCGGAAATCTACTCCGTATGCTGCTCAGATGGCTGCAGAAGACGCAGGCAAGAAAGCACAGGATCACGGCGTCAAGACGCTGGAAGTCGAAGTTCAGGGCCCCGGTTCGGGTCGTGAATCGGCCCTGCGTGCGCTGGCTGCCGTGGGCTTCAACATCACGTCGATCCGTGACGTGACGCCGATTGCTCACAATGGCTGCCGCCCACCGAAGCGTCGCCGCGTCTAAGCGATATTATTACTGAGCTGGGGCTGTGTTTTTGCGCGGCCCCGGTTCGCCGTTTTGAAACCTCGGGCGTCTGCACCTGATTGGTCATGGGGCGCAGACAGGAATGGAGGGATTACATGATCCATAAGAATTGGGCAGAATTGATCAAGCCGACCCAGCTGGATGGCAAGCCGGGCAATGATCCCGCACGTCAGGCCACTCTGGTCGCCGAGCCACTGGAGCGTGGATTTGGTCTGACTTTGGGCAACGCCCTGCGTCGCGTTTTGATGAGCTCGCTGCAAGGCGCGGCCATCACCAGCGTTCAGATCGACAACGTCCTGCACGAGTTCTCCTCGGTTGCGGGCGTTCGCGAAGACGTTACCGACATCATCCTAAACCTCAAGCAGGTTGCCCTGCGTATGGAAGTCGAAGGCCCCAAGCGCCTGTCGATCAATGCCAAAGGCCCCGCCGTTGTTACCGCCGGTGACATCAGCGAAAGCGCCGGTATTGAGGTTCTGAACCGCGATCACGTCATCTGTCACCTGGACGATGGTGCCGACTTGTTCATGGAGCTGACCGTCAACACCGGCAAGGGTTATGTCTCGGCTGAGAAGAACAAGCCCGAGGATGCGCCTATTGGCTTGATCCCGATCGACGCGATCTATTCACCGGTCAAAAAGGTTGCCTATGACGTTCAGCCGACCCGTGAAGGTCAGGTTCTGGACTATGACAAGCTGACCCTGAAGATCGAAACCGACGGTTCGATCACACCTGAGGACGCACTGGCCTTTGCTGCACGCATCCTGCAGGATCAGCTGTCGATCTTCGTCAACTTCGACGAGCCGGAATCGGCAGGCCGCCAGGACGAAGACGATGGCCTGGAGTTCAACCCGCTGCTTCTGAAGAAAGTGGACGAGCTGGAGCTGTCGGTCCGTTCGGCAAACTGCCTGAAGAACGACAACATCGTTTACATCGGCGACCTGATCCAGAAAACCGAAGCCGAGATGCTGCGCACCCCGAACTTCGGCCGCAAGTCGTTGAACGAGATCAAGGAAGTGCTGTCCGGCATGGGTCTGCACCTCGGCATGGATGTCGAGGACTGGCCGCCGGACAACATCGAAGATCTTGCCAAGAAATTCGAAGACGCGTTCTAAGCGCGTCCTCCCCAATGCCCGGGATACCGGGGATGATATGGGCACTTCCGCCCCAAGGAGAGCCGGTGACACGCATCGCCGGCCAGACAAAGCAAAAGCTGAAGAAGGAACTAGAAAATGCGTCACGCACGTGGTTACCGCCGCCTGAACCGTACTCATGAGCATCGTAAGGCTCTGTTTGCGAACATGGCTGGCTCGCTCATCGAACATGAGCAGATCAAGACAACTTTGCCCAAGGCAAAAGAACTGCGCCCGATCGTTGAAAAACTGATCACCCTTGGCAAGCGCGGCGACCTGCACGCCCGCCGTCAGGCCGCATCGCAGCTGAAAGAAGACCAATACGTCGCAAAGCTGTTCGAAGTTCTGGGCCCCCGCTACGCCGAGCGTCAGGGCGGTTATGTCCGCATCCTGAAAGCTGGTTTCCGCTATGGCGACATGGCCCCGATGGCGATCATCGAATTCGTTGACCGTGATCTGGACGCGAAAGGCGCGGCCGACAAGGCCCGCGTTGCTGCTGAAGAGGCCGCAGACGAAGAATAAGAAAGCCCGGCTTTCATGCAAAAACCCCCGCGTCTCGGACGCGGGGGTTTTCTTTTTGCCTGCCAGTCAGGCCTTTCGCAACTTACTTGATCCAACCCTGTTCCCGGTAGTATCTGACCGCCCCGGGATGTAGGGGGACAACCATGCTGTCTCGGATCATTTCTGATGGTTGCAAACCCCTCAGGGCTGGGTTCTGCTGGCCCAATTGAGGCAGGTTTTCAAACGTGAATTTGACGAAGGTATAGACATCGTTATCGGAAACGTTAGTGCTGCTTAATAGTGCGGCCTTGTAGCCAAAGGTCATCGTTGATCTCGTCACTCCGGTATACACATTTGCCGGAATCGTCGCTTTGCTGAGTGTATCGGTACCCGCAACCAAGCTATTAATCTGACGACCCGACAACTCGACCAATTGAATCGGGCATGTTTGCGCTGTTTTTTGAACCCACCCAGACGGGTAAGCGACGACGCGGGCAACGGCGTCTATTTCTCCGGAACACAACGCCTTCCGCTGTGCGCTCAGATCGCCGGGCCTGAAGGTGTTGAACGCGGATGTATCCCAATTCGCTTGGTGAGGAAGTTGCCGGACCAGGCGAGAGGCCGATACGCCCAGTTTGACACGTTTGCCATCCAGATCATTGACTAACAAAATACCGGATCCTTTGCGTGCAATGACAGTCAGAGGTTCGCTGTGAATAGAAAACAGCGATCGCAATGAAGAATCCGCGCCCTTGCCTTTGAAAAAACCAGACCCATCTCTCGCGCTTTTTGCCCAGTCAGATCGCGCCACGACGAAATCAAACTTTCCACTGCGCAAATTTGGCAGGTTCTCGCGCGGGCCATCCGTTGTGCGGGCACGGCATTTAAACCCGTCCGTGCCTTGCGCAAAAGACTTGCACAATAGGTCGCCAACCCTAAAAAAGTACCCGCCTTTCCCACCAGTTCCAAAGGTCAATTTGGTGTCTGCCGCCTGAGCCGTCGGGGTGATCAAACCCATCGTTGCGGTCAGGATAAAAAGGGAAGAGAGCAGGTATACTAACTGTTTGCGGCAAAGAGTTTTGAACATAATTTATCCGTTCTGATCGATGTTTTTGAGCGGACCATTCCAATCCCGGCTTCTTAAGTCAACGCGCAAGATCGCTTAACACGCTTGCAATCCCGTCCCTTGCCTCGCATATCCGGATGGCGACTATTTGACGGAATGATCATGCGGAAACTTCTGTATTCCCTGTTGTTGGCGACGTTCGCGGTTTCAGCCTATGCCGAAACAAAGGTGCCAGCATCGCAGGCCGAAATCAGCCTTGGCTTTGCCCCAGTGGTCAAACAAGCCGCGCCGGCGGTTGTGAACATCTATGCCAAGATCGTTCGACAGGGTCGTGCAAACACTCTGTTTTCCGATCCGTTTTTCCAAGATTTCTTTGGCCGAGGGTTTGGTGCGCCGCAGCCGCGTGTTCAAAACTCGCTAGGATCCGGCGTGATCTTGTCCGGTGATGGCTATGTCGTATCCAACTATCACGTCGTGGGCATGGCGACCGAAATTCGCGTTGTTACAACCGACCGGCGGGAGTTCTCGGCCAAAGTCGTGCTGGGGAACGAGGAAAGCGACATTGCCATACTCCGCTTGGAGGAGGCCGAGGGCCTCCCTTACCTAAACCTGCGCGATTCAGATCAGGTCGAAGTGGGTGAGCTGGCGCTTGCCATAGGTAACCCGTTTGGGGTGGGCCAAACAGTCTCATCCGGCATTATTTCCGGGCTGGCGCGAACGGGTACCGCAACCGGCAACGCGCGCGGCTACTTCATCCAGACTGATGCGGCGATCAACCCAGGTAACTCTGGTGGGGCGCTGATCGACGTGAACGGGGACCTAATCGGGATCAACACCTCGATCCTAACACGATCGGGCGGATCGAACGGGATCGGTTTTGCCATTCCCGCTAATCTGGTGGCCGAGTTCTTGCGGCAGGCGCAAGCAGGCAACGACCGTTTTGTCAGCCCCTGGGCTGGTATGGCCGGTCAACATATGAGCGCTGATATCGCCGAGTCGCTGGGTCTGGTCATTCCGCAAGGCGTCGTGATCTCTGATCTACATGAGCTAAGCCCATTGGCCGAGGCTGGTCTTCAGGTCGGGGATGTCGTGACGCATGTGGATGGGGATGAAGTGAACTCGCCCGCCGAGATGAAATTCCGCATGTCTGTGGCCGGAGTCGGCGGCAGGTCGGTCCTGACACGGTTGCGCGGAGAGCAGGTCGCCGATGTCGAAGTCGCACTGATCAAAGCCCCGGAGACACCAGCAGCTGATGAGGCAACCCTGAGCGAACGCACCGTTTTGCCTGATTTGAAAGTCTCGCGGATCAACCCGGCAGTGATTTCTCGTCTGGGGTTGCTGCTGTCCCAAACTGGCGTCGTCGTGGTCGATCCGGGACCCTATGGGGGGCGTGCCGGATTGCGAGTGGGTGACGTTCTGGATGATATCAATGGCGATGAAATGGAACATCCTGGCGACGTCGAAGCGGCGTTGACCGATCCAGGTCGCAGCGTGCAGATGACTATCCAGCGCGGGGGGCGTGCCGTTTCCCTGCGGTTCCGGCTGTAGATCGTGAGCGACCTGTTCGACACCGGGGAGACCGACGCCGTGCCAGCGCCCCATCGCCCTCTGGCCGACCGGCTGCGACCACAAACGCTGGCCGAGGTAATCGGTCAGGAACAGGTTCTGGGTCCCGATGCGCCACTGGGTGTCATGCTCGCCTCGGGCAGCTTGTCCAGCCTGATCTTCTGGGGGCCGCCGGGCGTCGGTAAAACCACGATTGCAAGGTTGCTTGCACAGGAAACTGATCTGCATTTTGTCCAGATCAGTGCGATTTTCACAGGCATACCTGACCTGAAAAAAGTGTTCGAGGCCGCAAAGATCCGGCGCCAGAACGGGCAAGGCACCTTGTTATTCGTTGATGAAATTCACCGTTTCAACAAGGCGCAGCAGGACGGGTTTTTGCCCCATATGGAGGATGGCACCATCCTTCTGGTGGGGGCAACGACAGAAAACCCCTCATTCGAACTGAACGCGGCGGTTCTGAGTCGATCACAGGTTCTTGTTCTCGAACGTCTCAACCTTGCAGACTTGGAACGCTTGACCCAGCGCGCGGAAAAAGAGCTGGATCATGCTTTGCCCCTGACACCAGCCGCACGCGACGCGCTGCAGAAAATGGCCGATGGGGATGGGCGGGCCCTGCTGAACTTGATCGAACAAGTTGCGGCGTGGAATGTCGAAACTCCATTGGACCCTGACGCGCTATCCACAAGGCTGATGCGGCGTGCAGCCAAATACGACAAATCGGGCGATGAACATTACAATCTGATCTCGGCGTTGCATAAATCGGTACGCGGCTCGGACCCGGACGCAGCACTTTACTGGTTCGCGCGGATGCTGACGGGGGGCGAGGACCCTCGGTTTCTGGCCCGCAGGATCACCCGTATGGCGGTTGAAGATATCGGGCTTGCCGATCCTCAGGCCCAAGCGATTTGCCTTCAGTCTTGGGAGACATACGAACGCCTCGGCTCGCCCGAGGGGGAATTGGCACTGGCGCAGGCATTGGTCTATCTTGCGCTGGCGCCCAAATCCAATGGGGCGTATGTCGGCTACAAAGCCGCGATGAAACTGGCCAAGCAGTCGGGCAGCGAACCGCCTCCCAAACATATACTGAACGCGCCGACATCGCTGATGAAAGATCAGGGATATGGGGCAGGTTATGCCTATGACCATGAAGCCGAAGATGGGTTTTCAGGACAGAACTATTTCCCTGAAACCATGACGCGGCCCGTGTTGTACCAACCGGTCGAGCGTGGATTTGAGCGCGAGTTGAAGAAGCGGCTGGATTACTTTGCCAAGCTGCGCACGCAACGAAACAGCTAGTTAACTTCAGCCTGTTGGTCTTATCTTGAAACGTAATTTGTGGCCGAGTGGGTTAGCTTTTTCCCACAAGGTCACCGCGTTTTAGGGAGGAGCGCTTATGGCCGTTTCGATAGATAAGGCGGAAGATGTTTGGACGATCCTTCATGATCGATCCGAAGTCAGAAACGCCGTTGATACAGAACATGCAAAAGCTCTGACGGATGCCTTTCTGGATTTCGAACAGAGTTCTGCCAAGGTGGCTGTGTTTTGGGGCAAAGGCGGCAATTTCTGCTCAGGTTGGGATTTGAAACTCGCCGCGACGCTGTCGGACCCCGAGGCACGTGAGGCGTATTTCAGAACGCGCGACTTTCCGATTGGTGCCGCGCCGTCCGCGCTTGGGCCGATGGGTCCCTCTCGATTGGAGCTGTCGAAACCCGTTATCGGCGCGATTGAAGGTGCGGCAGTTGCCGGTGGGATGGAGCTGGCCTTGTGGTGTGATATTCGAGTGATGGCGGAAACGGCTTTCATGGGCGTGTATTGCCGTCGTTGGGGGATTACCCTGATGGATGGCGGCACAGTACGGCTGCCGCGCCTGGTGGGGCAAGGCAAAGCACTTGAGATTGCCTTGACCGGACGCAAGGTCGAGGCAGATGAGTGTTATCAGATTGGACTTGCGGAGAAAGTGGTGCCGCATGGCGAAGCGCGCATCGCGGCCGAAGCGATGGCCAACGAGATTGCCAGATTTCCGCAAGCGGCAGTTCGGGCAGACCGCCGCTCGATCATCGAAACCCGTGGTCTGCCGGTACGCGACGCCCTCAAGGTTGAATGGAGCAATGGGTTAGAGGCGATCCGGCGCGAGGGCACGGCAGGTGCTGGCAGGTTCCGCGATGGGGCAGGGCGCGGCGGCGACTTTTCCAACATCTGAGACCATGATCTGACGGCGCTTGTCCTTGACTCTTTTGGCTTTGCGCGCGACAGACGCGCATGTTTTCAAAGACACTGACATCGGGACAGTCCGAGCGGGGCAGCCGCACGGTGCAAGGGGCAATGGCATGAGTGGCGTGCAGATGATTACGGTTGCAGAAGGTGATGGCGATCAACGCGTGGATCGGTGGCTGCGCCGCCTGTTCCCGCATGTCAGCCAGGGTCGCATCGAAAAGATGTGCCGTAAGGGTGAACTGCGCGTAGATGGCGGTCGGGCCAAGGCTTCGACCCGGCTAGAGGCCGGACAGGTTGTGCGGGTTCCACCCTTGCCGGATGCGGATCACAAGCCTGTTGAAGTGAAACGGCGGGTCTCTGAGGCGGATGCCAAGATGATCCAGTCTTGTGTCATCTACCGAGACGATCACGTCTTGGCGTTGAACAAGCCTCAGGGTTTGCCGGTTCAGGGCGGCAGTGGTCAAACCCGCCATGTTGACAGCTTGTCCGAGGCTTTGCGGTTTGGCTATGACGAAAACCCGCGCCTTGTGCATCGTTTGGACAAGGACACGTCCGGGGTCTTGTTGATGGCCCGCACCCGCGAAGCCGCCAAAGGTTTGACAGCCGCCTTCCGGCACCGTGACACGCGCAAGATC
Source organism: Ruegeria sp. CK2 (assembly GCF_056536585.1). NCBI lineage: Bacteria > Pseudomonadati > Pseudomonadota > Alphaproteobacteria > Rhodobacterales > Roseobacteraceae > Ruegeria > Ruegeria sp. CK2. Next base: position 48,037 of record NZ_JBQFPW010000019.1, on the reverse strand, counting down.
TACTGGGCCTTGGTGGCCGGTGTGCCGACCCCCTATCTGGGGGAGATCAAGACAGGTCTGGTCAAAGCTCCCGGTCGCGGCAAACAGGGCGAAGGTGAAAAGATGATACCGGTTCATCTGAGCGACCTTAACGACACGCCTGGCGCGAAACGCGCCCATACACTGTACGCCACACTGTATCGCGTTGCTGGTCGCGCGGCTTGGGTGGCGATGGAGCCGATTACGGGCCGGACGCACCAGTTGCGCGCGCACATGGCTGCCATTGGACACCCGATCGTTGGGGACGGAAAATATGGTGGCTCGGGTCAGGAAAACATGGGCGACGGTTGGGGTGCTCAGCTGGGCGGGATCATCAGTAAAAAGCTGCATCTGCATGCGCAGCGCTTGTCCTTTCAGCATCCGACGACGCGCAAGTCGATCACAGTGACTGCGCCGCTACCCGATCATATGAAACACAGCTGGGACACGTTTGGCTGGACCGAGGATATGGCGGCCGACGACCCGTTTGAGGCGCTGCAATGAGCGCACCCTTGCGGTTGGTTCTGTTTGATGTGGATGGCACGTTGGTCGACAGCCAGGGCAGCATCGTCCACGCAATGACGGCCAGCTTTCAGGCTGCTTCCGTCGCTGCACCGGATCGTGAAGCGATTCTGTCGATTGTTGGATTGTCACTTCCACACGCGATGGCGTGTTTGGCGCCGGATCAGTCGACTTCGGTTCAGGAAGTATTGGTCGAGGGTTACAAACAGGCTTATTATGCCCATCGTAAGGAACTTGGCGCCGCCAGCTCTCCGCTTTATCCCGGCGCCAGAGAGGCTATTGAAACGCTGCACGAAACCCCCGAGATCCTTCTGGGTGTTGCTACCGGGAAATCTCAGCGCGGATTGGATGCGTTGATCGAGGCGCATGGGTTGGAGCAGTACTTTGTGACCCGGCAAGTTGCAGATCACCACCCATCAAAGCCACACCCGTCGATGGTGCAGACGGCACTGGCGGAAACCGGTGTGTCAGAGGCGAATGCGGCGATGATCGGCGACACCAGCTTTGACATGGATATGGCGGCTGCTGCTGGGGTGACCGGCATAGGTGTGTCCTGGGGCTATCACGACAACTCTGCCCTGACCGCTGCAGCCTGTGTGATTGAAACCTTCGACCAGTTGCCCGCCGCGCTGGCCAATGTCTGGACTTGAACTCATGAGCGAGTGGAAACCGAAACGCTTTTGGACAGAAAGCGCAGTTGTAGAAGCCGAAGGTGGCCATACGGTTGAACTGGATGGCCGCCGGGTCAAAACACCGGCCAGAGAAACATTGATCCTGCCGACCCGCGCCATGGCTGAGGCTGTTGCCGCCGAATGGGAGGCGCAGGAACAGGTGGTGGACCCGACCTTGATGCCGTTCACCCGCACGGCCAACGCGGCGATCGACAAGGTGCGCATTCAGCATCACGAGGTTGCTGAGATGTTGGCCGACTATGGTGATACCGATCTGCTCTGCTATCGGGCAACGCATCCCCAGGAATTGCAGAACAAGCAATCTGCCGAATGGGACCCGGCGCTGGATTGGGCGGCTGAAACGTTTTCCGCTCGGTTGGTACCTGTGTCCGGAGTTCTGCATCAATCACAATCAGATGACGCGCTGGCAATTCTGCGACAGCGTGTTCACGCATTGGATGAGTTTCAGCTGGCTGCTTTCCACGATCTTGTCAGCCTGTCCGGGTCATTGATTCTCGGGTTTGCGGCGGCGATGGATTGGCGCGCGCCGGACGAGATTTGGCGCATTTCAAGGCTCGATGAGCTTTGGCAGATCGAACAATGGGGCCATGATGACGAAGCCCATGCCGTTGCCGAAACCAAGAAAACCGCGTTTTTGCATGCCAAGAACTTCTTCGACATATCGGTTTGATCCTTTCTGACCAAAAAATTGGCCGCATGAGCAAATCCATTGGGCTCGACCCATCGTTTTCACTGATCCAACCCTTGACGTTTGTTTATGAATGCGACCAAACTCATGCCCACTAAAGGGGAGACACCTTTGGGGTAACCTTTCTGGCATCCACTTGCCGGACAGAGCCGCCTCAATCAGGGGCGGAAAATCAGGAAGAGGTAAAAATGAAAAAATCCGTAATCTTGGGCGCGGCAACAGTTGCCGGTCTGGCCGCTGGTGCAGCCGTGGCAGGAACCGTCGACGACGTTAAGGCGCGCGGTACACTGAACTGCGGTGTGACCACAGGTCTGGTCGGCTTTGCAGCGCCTGACGCAAATGGCGAATGGCAAGGTTTTGACGTATCCGTCTGCCGTGCGGTTGCTGCGGCCGTTCTGGGTGACGCGAACGCTGTTGAATTTGTTCCGACCACCGGTAAGACACGCTTTACCGCGCTGGCGTCGGGCGAGATCGACATGCTGGCCCGTAACACAACCTGGACCTTCAGCCGCGACGTCGACCTGAAGTTCGAATTCGTTGGTGTTAACTACTATGACGGTCAGGGCTTCATGGTTCCCAAGGCACTGGGCGTAAGTTCGGCCAAGGAACTGGACGGCGCCCGTGTCTGCATCCAGACCGGCACCACCACCGAGCTGAACCTGGCCGATTTCTTCCGTGCCAACAACATCAGCTACGAGCCGGTTCCGATCGAAACCAACGCCGAAGCACAGCAGCAGTACCTGGCCGGTGCGTGTGACGTATACACCACTGACGCTTCGGGTCTGGCCGCAACCCGTGCCACGTTCGAAAGCCCGGATGAGCACGTGCTGCTGCCTGAAATCATCTCGAAAGAGCCGCTGGGCCCACTGGTCCGTCACGGCGATCACGAGTGGGGCGATGTTGTCCGCTGGACTCTGAACGCCATGATCTCAGCCGAAGAGCTGGGCGTCACTTCGGCGAATATCGATGAGCTGAGCGCTGGCACCGACAACCCGGAAGTCAACCGTCTGCTGGGCACTGAAGGTACCCTGGGCGAGATGCTGGGCCTGGACGCTGATTGGGCGGCACGCGCTGTTAAAGCGGGTGGTAACTATGGTGAAGTATTTGCCAAAAACATCGGGGAAGAAACTCCGATTGGTCTGGCACGCGGTCTGAACGCACAGTGGACCGATGGCGGTCTGCTGTACTCACCGCCGTTCCGCTAAGACATAAACGGAAGAGGGCGCGGGGCAACCCGCGCCCTCTTCCACAATAAACTGCTGCGGGCAGATGTAGAGCGGGGAAAACCTCGCCAGAGTAAGTAGCCCGCAAGCTACGGGGATCCCAAAATATGTCGACTATGACTGACCCGCCGAAATCTGAATTTCGGCTGTCGATGCTCATAAACGATACCCGCTATCGCTCACTAACATTTCAGGTGATCGCGGCCATCGTTATTGCGCTTTGTATCTGGTATCTAGGCAACAACCTGATCCAGAATTTGAGAGCCGCAGGGCTCAATATTTCCTATTCATTCCTCGGCGACTCTGCCGGGTACGACATCAACCAGCGACTGGTCGAATACGACAGCCAATCCTCGCACGCACGTGCGGCTCTGGTCGGTCTGCTGAACACGCTGCTTGTCGCGTTTCTTGCCTGTATCACCGCGACCATCTTTGGTGTCGCCGCCGGTGTGTTGAGGCTTTCCAACAACTGGCTCGTGTCGAAACTTATGGCGGTCTACGTCGAGATCTTCCGGAACATTCCGGTGCTGATCTGGATCATCATCATCTTTACGATCATGACGGCCGTTCTACCTGCACCAAGCGCTTTTCGTGGCGAAAACCCGTCATCCAGCATGCTGTTCGACGCTTTTGCGTTCACCAACCGGGGTGCATATATACCGCGCCCTGAGTTCGCGAATGGGCTGTTCAGCTCAACAGCACTCAACTGGTTGCTGGTTATTGCGTTTCTGATTGGGTCCTGGTTCGCCACGCGCGAAATCGAAAAACGCGCAACAAAGAAGCAGGAAGAGACCGGTGAACGGCCCAAGACGCTGCTTTTGAAACTGGGTGTATGGCTGGTGCCCTTTGCACTGCTGATGCTTGTGATGGGCCTGACCTGGAACATCCCGGAACTCAAAAGGTTCAACTTCAGCGGCGGCATCAATGTAGGTGGCCCGCTGATCGCGCTGTGGTTTGCACTGTCGATTTATACTGGCGCGTTTATCGCAGAAAACGTGCGCGCCGGCATTCAGGCCATCTCGAAGGGTCAGACCGAGGCCGCGGCCGCTCTGGGGTTGCGTCAGGGCCGGATCATGAACCTTGTGGTGCTGCCACAGGCGCTGCGTGTGATCATTCCACCATTGATTTCTCAGTATCTGAACATCACCAAAAACTCGTCGCTGGCGATTGCCGTGGGATATGCGGATATCACTGCGACGCTGGGTGGCATCACGCTGAACCAAACCGGTCGCGCGATCGAATGTGTTTTGTTGCTGATGTTGTTCTATCTCACGGCTTCGCTGCTGATTTCGACGGTGATGAACTTCTACAACGCTTCCGTTAAGCTGAAGGAGCGCTGAGCCATGGCTGATCAAACAAACAATCCGATCGCGTTTGTGGCTGACGGGAACATCCCGGAGTCACCCCCTCCTGCCCGCGAAACGGGCGTGGTCAAGTGGCTGCGTGAGAACCTGTTTTCAGGCGTGGCGAACACGATCCTGACGGTTCTGTCGCTGATCCTGATCTATCTGCTGTTAAAAAACACGTTGCCTTGGATCTTTAATGGGGTCTGGAATGCGAATTCGTTGGCAGAGTGTCGCGAGATATTGGCGGGTAAAACCGGTGCGTGTTTCGCAGTTCTTGCCGAACGCTGGCCGCAGCTGATTTATGGCTTCAAATACCCCGTCGATGCCTATTGGCGTCCAAACCTGGCCTTTATCCTTATGCTGGTTGCGTTTGCTCCGGTTCTGTTCTTTGACCTGCCGCGCAAATTGCTGTTGTTCACAGCCGTCTACCCGTTCATCGCGTTCTGGCTGATCTGGGGTGGCAGCATCCTGGTACCGCTGGTTGCCCTGATCGGATGTGTGGTTGCAGGCGGCGTCTTCCAGAAATTTGGCAAGAACAGCTTTGCTGCGGGGTTCTTTGGGGCCATCGTTGTTGCATTGGTGATCTGGAACATCGGCGGCGCATTGATCCCTGAAAGCGCATCAGAAAATGCGTGGCTTTCACCCGTGCCCAGCCGTGATCTGGGTGGCTTCATGTTGAACATGATGCTGGGTGTGACCTGCGTGTCGCTCTCTGTGCCTTTGGGTATCGCGCTTGCATTGGGACGTCAGTCGAACATGCCGCTGATCAAGTGGGTCTGCGTCATCTTCATCGAATTCATTCGTGGCGTGCCTTTGATCACGCTGCTGTTTGTTGCTTCGGTGATGCTGGCGTATTTCTTCCCGCCTGACAGCACGGTCGACCTGTTCCTGCGCGTCGTGATCATGATCACCATGTTCTCGGCCGCTTATATCGCCGAGGTGATCCGCGGCGGTCTGGCAGCCTTGCCGCGCGGGCAGTACGAAGCAGCGGACAGTCTGGGTCTCGACTACCCTCAGGCTATGCGGCTGATCATCTTGCCGCAGGCACTGAAGATCTCGATCCCTGGTATCGTGAATGTCGCAGTGGGTCTGTTCAAGGATACCGTGCTGGTCTCGGTCATCTCGATGTTCGACCTGTTGGGCATGATTCGCGGACCGATCCTGGCTTCGACCGAATGGAATGGCGTTTACTGGGAGCTGCTTGGCTTTGCATCGCTCCTGTTCTTTGTCGTGTGCTACGGCATCTCACAATATTCGCAGTGGCTCGAACGTCGTCTTGCCACTGATCATCATTAAGGAGTTCAACACATGTCTGAACTTGCAATTGAACGTGAAATCGACCGCTCCAAAATGCAGGTGAGCGATGAGATCGCCATCGACATCAACGGAATGAACAAGTGGTACGGATCTTTCCACGTGCTGCGCGACATCAATCTGACCGTCAATCAGGGCGAGCGGATCGTGATCGCGGGCCCGTCGGGGTCAGGGAAATCAACCCTGATCCGCTGCCTGAACGCGCTGGAAGAACACCAGCAGGGTTCTATCGTTGTGGATGGGATCGAGCTGTCGAATGACCTCAAGAATATCGACAAGATCCGGTCCGAGGTTGGCATGGTGTTCCAACACTTCAACCTGTTCCCACATCTGACCATTCTGGAAAACTGCACGCTGGCCCCGATCTGGGTGCGCAAGACGCCCAAGAAAGAGGCCGAAGAGCGTGCGATGCACTTCCTGGAAAAGGTCAAGATTCCAGAACAGGCCGACAAGTATCCCGGTCAACTTTCGGGTGGTCAGCAGCAGCGTGTGGCGATTGCCCGAAGCCTGTGCATGATGCCGCGGATCATGTTGTTCGATGAACCGACATCGGCGCTGGACCCGGAGATGATCAAAGAGGTGCTCGACACCATGATCGAGCTGGCCGAAGAAGGTATGACCATGCTGTGCGTGACCCACGAGATGGGCTTTGCCCGTCAGGTCGCCAACCGCGTGATCTTTATGGATGCCGGTCAAATCGTGGAACAGAACGAACCGGAAGAGTTCTTCAACAACCCCAAAAGCGAGCGGACCAAGCTGTTCCTCAGCCAGATTCTGGGGCACTGATCCAGTTCAATATCAATGTAAGAAGGCGGGGCAGGTCCCCGCCTTTTTCTATTCCAGCAGTTCTCGCGGAATGACAAAGCCCAAAACCTCACCGCTGTGCCATTGGACATCTGCCCAATTGGCAACACCAAAGCGGATAACGGTCGTCGCACAGGTTGGATAATCGTGGAACCGTGTGTGGTTCGGAGCTTGTCGGACAATCTGCTTGGCAAATGCCGCGATCCCAGGATTGTGCCCCAGCATCAACACACAGTGCCCTGTGGCGCCCTTCAGGACGCTTAGTATGTCATGGGGCCCGGCGTGATACAAACGGTGCGTGAAGCCAGTTGAGTTGGGCCGTAGCCCCATCCTGTCAAACGTTTCGCGTGTGCGGGCAGCGGTAGAACTGATAATCTCATCAGGGAGCCAGCTATTTCTTGTCAACCAAGCACCAATGGCAGGTGCCGATTTGCGCCCGCGTTTGTTCAAAGGACGGTCATGGTCTGATTGCAGCGGGTTATCCCAACTTGATTTTGCATGGCGTGTCAGGATCAAGGTGAGGCTCATGTCGGGTGAAACGCTTTCATGTGGTGGGCTGACTGTTCCGCAAGGCGGCCCGCGCTTTTACTGAGAGGGCAGGCCAATCGCACGGCACATCCACCTGTCATGCAGATTTGGCCCGCTGCCGAGCTCAGGTAATTGTGGCAGGCGTCGACATTGTAGAAACTCTTGGCGTTCAACGCGCCCACAGGGCAGGTCGTTGTGCAAGGCGCGTCGCACGCGGTGCAGGGAGAGGGCGCCGACGCGTCTGGTAGGTCAAATTCAGATAAGAAGTGAAGCGCGCCGCGAAACGAGATCATCATTCCTACTGTGTCATGCACCAGCGCCCCGACAGGGCTGCTGAACGTTCGCCCTGACTTAAGCGCCCAGTCGATGAACGGGGCATATGGTGGGCCGCCAAAGGGAAAATGAGCCTGCGCACCTAGATTCTGAGCCATGTTTCCGATGACCCGCAAAGACCATCGGTCAACTGGATCCGGGCGTTGATCCATCCATTCGGGTGACGTCTTTAGCGCGGGCCAGAATGCTCCAGCTGCGCCGAGCAAAATCAACGTACCAGACTCGAGGTTTCTGGCCTGTGTCGCGCGGGGATGCAGCGCGCCCATCACCATCAGCCCAGCCTCGTTGGCGGCCTCTTCGATCCGGGCGTAGGAAGAATCTGGATCTGGATCAAAGGCGGCCTTTGACTGCTCTACCATGCCCCCTCCGCGCGTTTTCGGCTTAGTCTGGCCGGATCAGTGACCCCGCGCCGTGTTCAGTAAACAATTCCAGCAATACCGCATTCGGCGCACGACCGTCCAGAATGACAACCGCACGCACGCCGCTGTGCAAAGCGTCCAGCGCGGTTTCGGTTTTCGGGATCATCCCTCCGGCAATTGTTCCTTCACTCGTCATCTCGCGGATCTGTCCAGCTTTCAGTTCGGTCACCACATCACCGGCAGCGTTTTTGACGCCAGAGACGTCCGTCAGAAGCAGAAGGCGGTCTGCCTTCAAGGCCGAGGCGATTGCCCCCGCCGCCGTGTCTCCGTTGACGTTGAATGTTTCCCCGTCATTGCCAGCACCCAGCGGTGCGATGACCGGGATCACGTCATGTGAAAACAGATCATGCAAAACCTTCGGATCCATCTGCGCGGGTGTGCCTACGAACCCCAAAGAGGCATCCGTTTGTTCGCAGCTCATCAGATTGGCGTCTTTACCCGAAAGGCCGACAGCGGTGCCGCCCTGACGGTTGATGGCTTGAACGATACGTTTGTTAACAAGACCCGAAAGCACCATCTCAACAACTTCGACCGTGGCTTTGTCGGTGACACGTTTTCCATTTACAAACTCGGACTGGATATCAAGCTTGTCCAACATCGAGTTGATCATCGGCCCGCCACCATGCACGACAACAGGGTTCACACCGACCTGCCGCATCAGAACCACATCACGGGCAAAGCTCTCCATGGCTTCGTCACTGCCCATGGCGTGGCCACCCAGTTTGATGACGACAATGGCGCCGTCATAGCGCTGCAGGTAAGGCAGTGCGCTGTTTAGTGTGGCGGCAGTTGCGATCCAATCCCGGTTCATATCTCTTGTCTTCATGGCTGTCAGTCCTCTGATCAACCCTGTTAGGGCCTTTAGAACGGGCTGCCAAGACCAGATAGCAGCAATTGCTGCAATGTGGGGCCGCGCCTGTTCAGCGCAGCCCGTTCCAGATCAGCTTAGTGCCCGTTTCATTGCTGGAATATTGTTCAGGATCAGCAGATCAAAGGCCAGAACGCCAAGCAGTGTCAGGCCGACCAGCGGGAAGGCCATTGCCGTGAACAGTCCGATCAGAACGGCACCTTTCCAAAGCGGCATTTCCACCGGTAGTGGTGGGGCCGCCAACCGTCCGGCGCTTCGAGGTCGACGTTTAACCCACATCACAACACCTGAGACGCAGACGAAGATCACCGACAAGCAGAACACCACGTTGAGCACAAAGTTCCACATGCCCATCAAACCCATGTGAAACGGGATACCCAGGGCCATACTTTTGCCCATCAGCGAGTAATCCTCATATCGCACATCTGCGAGGATCTTTCCGGTGTACTGATCTACGTGAACGGTGCGGTCACTTACCGGATCTGTTGAATCGCTGCTCATGCTGTCCCGGTTCAGTGTCCAGACCCCGCTGTCACCGTTGGGGTAAGCCACGCGGAAACGGCCCGTCATGTCGAGCGCGGTTCCAAGCGAAACGAGCGCGTCGATATCGATATTCGTACCCTCGGGCACCCCGTCAACACCTGCCTCAGATCCGGACGCGGGCATCGGTGTTTGCTCGAGCGCCCACGGGACGTCATTCTGATGCCCGTGGTTCATGCTGGCATGCAGATCATCCGACAACGGGACATTGTCCCATTTCTCGGCTGGAAAACTGCTCCAGGCCTGGACGAACATACCGCCCCAGACGCCAGCCCAGGACAAGCCTGAGATTAAGAAGACCACCAGCAACCCCGACATCCAGAACCCGACGACGGCGTGAAGCGACTTCCACAGGGCGCGTCCCCTGGCGCGAAGATTGGGCACAAACGCTGACATTGCGTTTCCACGCGGCCACCAAAGGTAGAGGCCGGTAAAAACCAGAACCAGGCTTAGCCCGGCAGCAATTTCGAGAATCCGGTCTCCGGTCGTTCCGATCATGAGGGATGAGTGAACGTTGTCTGCAAAATCATACCAGCCAGCCCTGCGATCCCATATTTCCAGCACCTCACCAGCATAGGAATCTACGGCGACAAGGCGCTGACCGCCTTCCGTTTCGATGCGGAAAACAGTGGCCAGATTGTCTGCTTTTGGGCCAATCCACTCAACCACCGATCCCGGCACTTTGGTCAGAGCGACCTCGGCTTGTTGAGAAGCGGACAGGGCCATGCCCTGAACTTCGACGCTGATCTTTTCGCCATCACGGCCGTCAATTTGCGTGATGAACATCATCATCAACCCGGTTGCGGCGAGAATTGTCAGGAATGGGATCACAAATATGCCGGCGTAGAAATGCCACCTCCAGGCAGCAAAATAGAGTTTTTGCGCAGTACTGTTCTGCGCCGGGCTTTCACCCACAGTTTGGCCGTTCATTGCCATATCAATCTCCAGATGCGGAATTGCCCCGCGCACGAGGTGCGCAGGTTCAAACAGGACTTCCCTAATTCAGGAGATTTGGGGTGGCGCTCGCGCGTCATAGCGCGCATGGAAACCCGCGCTGCGGCGGGTGAATTCTGCGTGCGCCCAGCGCAGTTGTACCGGAAAGTCGAGGTGTTTCAGGGCGCCCGAATTTGGCACATGTACATCCGCAAACAGCCCCGCAAACGAACACTCCGATCGGCGGTCCGTCTCATCATGCATTGGGTCGCTTGGGTCCAGATCGACCCATTGCTCGACCGCTCCTTCTCCGGTGCATATGACAAGCAGGAGTTTGCCGTCCTGACCCTGCGTTGGCATCCAACCCTGCGGGATTGCTCCGGTCGCGACCAAAGCAAGAAGCGTCACAAGACTGAGGAGGCGCGCGATGGCTCTCATTCCAGATGCGCGATGATGGAGCGCAATGTTGGAACACCGTCATTCTTTTCAGATGACGTTAGTACGATTTCTGGGTAGGCCGCCGGGTGTTTGGACAAGGCGGTGCGCACCTGATCCAGCACTTTTTCACGATCCTTGAACTTAACCTTATCCGCTTTGGTCATAACGCACTGAAAAGTAACCGCGCTGGTGTCCAAGAGCTTCATGATCTCATCATCAACCGGTTTTACCCCGTGGCGCGCGTCGATCAGAACAAAGGCGCGACGCAGGGTTTGTCGTCCGCTCAGGTATTTTTTCAGAAGTCGCTGCCATTTCTCGACAATCTTAAGCGGCGCATTGGCATAGCCATATCCCGGCAGGTCGACCAAATACAGCTCTGGGCCCTGCGAGAAAAAGTTGATCTCTTGCGTGCGCCCCGGCGTGTTTGAGGCGCGCGCCAAACCTTTGGTGCCGGTCAGCGCATTGATCAGGCTGGATTTTCCCACGTTTGACCGACCTGCGAAACAAACCTCAAGCCGGTCAGGGGCTGGCAGGCCGTCCATTGCGACGACACCTTTGACGAACTCCGACGGGCCAGCGAACAATTTACGTCCGCGTTCCAATGCAAAGGCGTCGGGGTCTTCGGCCAGTGGAAAAGGAAGTGCGGTCATAGCACCTGAACCTTGTCACCGACACGGATGTTGCCGCCCCGAACCACGACGGCGTAAACGCCGAAATCCTGATGGTCCCAGCTGTTCAATGCGCCAAGCGTGTCGGCATCCCGCTCACCGGTCTCTGGATTGGCAGTGGTTGCAAGGCAACGCACTATGCGTTCGCGCACATGGAACACGGCCTCTCCGACCTGAACGTCCTTACCCAGCCAGTCAAATTCTTCCCATAGAGGCAGGCCATCAAACCAGATGTTCCCCCGCCAGCGGCAAATCGACAGGTCACGGCCCAGCTTCTGTTCAACTGCACGGTGCGAGGCCATGTTGCAAAAGCTGATGGACGGAAAATCGCTGTCTGTCATCCCGCGGCCCGGAACGCGAATGATGCGTGCCGATGCGGCGCGATCTGCGCGCATCAATGGCTTGACCCAGTTCAGAAACGCATCCTGCTCAGTATCCGGGGCAAACCGCAAATCTGGTTGTTGAGGATGGCTGAGCGTAACAGTGTCGCCTTCAAGACGAGCCGAAATTGCCATCAGATTTGGCGCCTTCGATCCGCGACTGAAATTGGCACAGGGCACCCATTTGCTGCCGTCGGCTTTTGACGCCTCGTGCGCGACGGCCCAAACGCGATCCCCGGGCAGTGTCTGCCCGGGAGATACGGTTACATCATCAAGGCTTTCGCGCCCGTGGCTTTTGATCGGATGTCGCCACAGACTGGTGATCGATCCGGTCATTTGTCATCCGTTTTTGGCGTTCGTTTGAACCCGGATATGATGTTACCAAATACGTCCGGCTTGTACCCCTGACTGCGCATGATCAGGTACTGCTGCGTGAAGGTGATCGTGTTGTTGGCGATCCAGTAAACAACCAGACCACTCGCAAATCCGCCCAGCATGAACATGAAGACCCATGGCATCCAGGCAAAGATCATCGCCTGCGTCGCATCAGTCGGGGCCGGGTTCAGTTTCTGCTGCAGCCACATCGAGATGCCCAACAGCAGGGGCAGGATACCAATGAAGATCAGGGCCATGATGGTATCTGGCTGTGGTCCCGCCCAGGGCAGCCAGCCAAAGAAATTCATGATCGAGGTTGGATCCGGAGCGCTGAGGTCTTGGAACGGACCAAACCAGGGGGCCTGACGCAGTTCGATCGTGACAAAGATCACCTTATACAATGAGAAGAAGATTGGGATCTGCATAAGGATCGGCAAACAGCCTGCGGCAGGGTTCACCTTTTCCTTCTTATACAGCTCCATCATGCCTTGCTGCATCTTCTGGCGGTCGTCACCTGCGGCCTCTTTCAGGGCCTCCATCTGTGGCTGCAATTCCTTCATCTTTGCCATCGAGACATAGGATTTGAAGGCAAGCGGGAACAGGATTGCTTTGATAATCAGGGTCAGGCCGATGATAGACCAACCCATGTTGCCGATCAGGGCGTTGATGTTGTGCAGCAGCCAGAAAATCGGCTTCGTCAGGAAAGAGAACCAACCCCAGTCGATGCTCTCGATAAACTTCTGCACCCCTTCCGCCTCATACTCGCGGATGGTTTCCCACTCCTTCGCCCCTGCAAACAGGCGCGTCGTCACTTGCTCGGTCGCGCCGGGTGCAACGGTCAGGGTCGGTAGAACCGTTTCCGTCTGATAAATCTTGCGACGGGCATCGTATTTTGCCGCAGCTTTGAAGGTCGCACCTTCCTCGGGGATTAGGGTGGTCATCCAATAATGATCGGTAAACCCAACCCAGCCGCCTTCTTTGACCTGAAACACCTCAGCTTGGGCGCGTTCAACTGGATCGATGTCGAAATCCTGAACGTCGCCATAATCGATTTCGTCCAGAACGCCATCGGCCATGACCATCACGCCTTCATGCAGGATGAAGAAGTTTTTCAAGTCGGGCAGGTCCCCGTCTTCGCCAATTCCGTGACGGGCCAGAATACCATAGGGGGCCATGCCAACCTCGGCCTCAGTCGCGTTTTCCACCGATTGCATGACAGAGAACATATAATCCTCGTCCACCGAAATGGTGCGGCGGAACGTCAGGCCGTTTTCATTGCGCCAGACCAGAGTGATCGGGGCGTCAACGCCCAGCGTTTCACCCTGTTCAAGCGCCCATAGGGTGTTTGGGCCGGGAACATCCGTGCCAGTCACACCGGCACCTGGCGCCCAACCATAAAGCGCATAGTAGGCGGATTCTGATCCGACCGGTGACAGGAGTTCGACAATCGGAGCGCCTTCTTTGATCGAAACCTTGTAGTCCTTCAGGAACAGCTCATCAATGCGGCCACCCGACAAAGACAGGCTGCCTTTCAGGCGTGGTGTGTCGATCTGCACGCGGGGGGCTTGATCCTCTGGCAACGTCTCTTCGGCGGAAGCTGTCGCCTCACCCACGGTGCCTGTGCCGGACGCGCTTGGGGCTTGAACCTCATCACCTTGCGCAGTGGTGATTTCGGACTGCTCGGGTATTGGTGCCGGCTCTGGTGGGGGGAACAGGACAAACCAAACCAGTATCACCAGGAAGCTGAGCGCGGTTGCGAGGATGAGATTCTTGTTCTGATCGTCCATCTGGGACAGCCACCTTGAGCAGTGAAAGACACCCGCAGGGTTCAACAGAGTGCAGGCCGAAAGGTCAAGCGGAATCGCCCTTTAATTCGTCATGCATGGATCTTCTTTGCGGTAAACTCAGGTCCTTTACCCAGTTTGCCGTCCGATTTTTGGAACACCGTTGACTTTGTTGCGATACGTGGCGATCCAATCCAGCGTCTGATCAAAGGGCATGGGCTTCCCAATCCCGAACCCCTGAACATTGTCACAGCCCAATTGCGCCATCAAAGCGTGTTCTCCGGGCGTCTCGACACCTTCGGCCAGTGTCTCGAGCTGCAATCGTTCGGCCATGGTCAGAATGGCGCTGGCGAGTTGCTGTTGGCTGGGGTCTTGATCTGATTTGGCAACAAACGATCGGTCGATTTTGATCCGCGAGACGTTGAAGCGTTTGATTGACGCAATCGACGCGTGCCCGGTTCCAAAATCGTCCAGATCAATGCAACATCCCAGGGCGGCGAGACCGGTGACGTTGCGCGTGATCACGTCGTTGGGTCGCCTAGAAAAAACGGTTTCCAAAACCTCGATCGCCAGCCTGTCCGGTGTCAGGTCGAAATGGTCCAACTCCCACTTGAGGCGATCAACAAGGCCCGGGTCTCGCAATTCGTCTGAGGAAAAGTTCACGCCAATTCGGGGAACGACGACACCCGCGCGATCCCAGGCCTGCATGGCGGTAAATGCGTGGTGGCGTATTGTTTGCCCAAGACGTTCCATGAGTTCTGCCTGCTCTGCAAACGGTAGGAAGACATGCGGTCCCAAAACGCCCTTTTGCGGGTGTTCCCAACGCGCCAGAGCTTCAAAACCTGTAATGCGCCCGGTATCAGTAGACACCTGCGGTTGGAACCAGGGGCAGATCTCTCCGCTGCTTAGTGCAGCATCAAATTCCTTGCGTAAATTGGTCCTGATCCGCGACCTGCGCCGTGTTTCCGTTGAAAACGCCCTGATTGTAGATGGTCCACTTTGCTGCGCCTCCACCAGTGCGCCAGTTGCGGCGTTGATCCACTGTTCTGCGGTGCTACTTGTTTCGTTCGTACTGAGGCAAAAGCCGATGGAACACGACATGTACAAACCCGTGCCGTTCAGCATCACGGGGTCCTCGACTACGGATTGGATGCGTCCCGTCATCTGAATACATGCTTCCAAATCTAGCTGTTGAGCTGGCCGCAAGCCGATCAGCATTTTGTTTCCACCGACGCGCGTGGCGACGTCGCGGGTGCGGATCATGGACAGAACGCGGGTGCAGAACTGTTCCGTTACGTGGTTTGCTGCCGCTTGTCCGTGAAGATCAAGCAACTGGTTGTAGTCGTCCAGCGCCACAGCAATGCAGGCCGAGGTTTCGCCGCTGCGATTTGCAGCCTCAAACACCTTTTCAAGCTCAAGTTCAAACCGATCATTTGCCACTAAGCCGCCAGTGTGCCGGTTGGATCGTGCTGCGCCGCCCACACCTAGTATGCCAACGCCCGCATACGCCAGTGGCAGGCCCAGAGCCGCAGCAACAAGCGCGCGCTCCCCTCCGACCCAAAAGGCACCTAGGCATAGCGCTGGGAGAAAGGCCAACGCGGCTGGGCTGTTCAGAGTTCTGATAAGAGAATGGGCAAATCGGTCAAAAGAAGGATGGTTCCGCATTGGTTTTCGGCCTTGGGCATAGATCGCGCACGGCCGAGCGTAGGAAACCAGTCTGAGTCAGTTGTTAACGCAACACAGGAATTTCGTCCGAATTTTCTGCGTTTTTGTCTAACTTCAGAGAAAGACCCGTGAAATCAAATAGTTTCGGATCCAAAAGATGAGATGGACGCGCGTTTGTCAGCGCGCGGAACATGACTTGCCGACGACCCGGGGTGTTCTTTTCCCACTGATCCAGAATCTGTTTGACCTGCTGACGCTGCAACCCGTCCTGACTCCCACACAGGTCACAAGGAATGATGGGATATGTCATGGCTTTGGCAAACTTCTCGCAATCCGCCTCGGCCACATGGGCCAGCGGGCGATACACAAACAGATCACCTTCCTCATTCACCAGCTTGGGTGGCATCGTGGCCAACCGTCCGCCGTGGAACAGATTCATGAAAAACGTCTCAAGGATATCGTCCCGGTGATGACCCAGGACAACGGCCGAGCATCCTTCTTCACGCGCGATGCGATACAGGTTTCCCCGCCGCAACCGCGAGCACAGCGCGCAGAACGTGCGTCCCTGCGGGACCTTATCCATAACCACTGAATATGTGTCTTGATATTCGATCCTGTGGGGCACGCCCATCCGGTCCAGAAACTCTGGCAATACGGTGGCTGGAAAGCCCGGTTGCCCCTGATCCAGGTTGCAGGCCAATAGATCCACCGGCAGTAATCCGCGCCACTTCAATTCGTATAGAACCGCCAAAAGGGTATAGCTGTCCTTGCCGCCCGACAAACAGACCAGCCAGCGAGGCGCTTTGCCGTCCTTGTCATGTGCAGATGGCGCCACCATCCCATACTGCTCAATAGCCTCGCGGGTCTGGCGCACGATGCGTTTGCGCAGCTTTTTGAACTCGGTGGTCGAGGGCGCCCCGGCGAATAGGGGATGGATGTCGCTGTCATCGTCCAGCATGTCGGCTCTCCTCAGGCTTGCGGGCGTATGCCATGGAAGCGCCGCGCTGCAAAGACCTGATTCAGGAGACAATTTGTGCTATGCTGTGCGGATATTTTTTGAAAGGATTGATCGATGGACTACTTTTTTTCCGTCCGCGGCCGCGATGGCAACCATTATTCGAACAAACCGGGGGGCACGCGATATCTGGCCATCCCCACCAATGCCAGACGACCTGCACGGCAGCACGAAATTCGGGTTTCGGATTGGATACAAAGGGTTCAGGCCGAAGCCGGGGCAAACGATGAAGAGAATGGGCACATCGTCATTTTCGTGCACGGCTTCAACACTGAGCAATTCGAGATGTTGGAACGCCATCGTAAAATCCGCTCGGGGCTAGAGGCGCACGGATTCAAAGGGACAGTTATCAGCTATGATTGGCCTAGCGACGGGTCGGTGCTTGGCTACAATTCGGACCGGGCTGATGCGCGTCGTTCGGCGGACAAATTGTTCACCCATGGCATCAAAAGGCTATCGCGGATGCAGACGCCTGATTGCCGCTATAATATCCATGTTCTGGCGCATTCCATGGGAACGTATCTGGTGCGCGAGGCAATGGATTATGCAGATGATGATCACACAACCGCGCAACACAGCTGGACCACCAGTCAGGTCGCCTTTGTGGCCGCGGATGTTTCGTCGAAATCACTTGGCGTTGGCAATCCTAAGTCGTCATCGCTTCTGCGAAGATGCACTCGGCTGACCTGCTACTACAGCCCCTTTGACGAAGCTCTGTCGATTTCCGAGGTGAAACGTGTTGGCGTATCACGCAGGCTTGGCCGTGTAGGTTTGCCCGCTGAACACCCCGAAAAGGCCGTGAACCTCTATTGTGGCAAGTTCTTCAAAGACAATCGCGCTGACTTTTCGGACGGGAAATCAGCAAGCCACAGCTGGTATTTCGACTCGCCGCGGTTCTACGAAGACCTTCACCATACCTTTATGGGCAAGCTGGATCGTGAGGTGATTCCAACCCGAGCACTCACGGATCGGGGCAACTTGGCGTTGCTCTGAGAAGTTCAGTCTTTTTGGTGATCGGGAACCGGGTCATATCCATCGCCGCCCCAGGGATGGCACCGGCCGATACGGCGTGCGGCCAACCACGCGCCTTTGATCGCGCCGTGTTTTTCCAAGGCCTCCAATGCATAGGCTGAGCAAGTCGGCTGGTAGCGGCAATTGAAGCCAACCCACGGGCTGAAGACCAGACGATAAGCCCGCACGGGCAGGGCAAGGATATGCGCAAGCAAAGTCATTTCTGGGCAGTGTGCAGCTTGCGCAGCGCGTATCGAAAGTCGTCCAAAAGGGAATCAAATTGACGTGCGGCAGTCACATCGGCACGTCCGATCAGGACATAGTCCCAGCCATCAAGGCCATGGGCAGGCAAAACGGCGCGCGCGACTTCGCGTAGCCGACGTTTGGCGCGGTTACGGGCAACCGCATTGCCAACTTTCTTGGAGCAGGTAAAGCCAACGCGAATCCCGGTTGCCTCATCCGAGGCGCGCTTGCGGGCCTGCACCATCATCGAGGACGTGCCTTGCCTGCGCGCCCGCGCTGCCTTGAGGAAATCGGAACGGTTCCTGAGAATAGTCAGAGATTCAAGCGCGCAAACGGACGCCGCCGGGGGCGTATCCCCGGGCTGGTTCTTACCATCCTCAGGGGCCTCCGGCGGCGTCATGTTCATAACCTGATCGGTGGGCGGTTTTATGCGCTCAGCGATTTACGACCGCGGGCGCGGCGTGAATTCAGGATTTTGCGGCCGGCTTTTGTAGCCATGCGCGCGCGGAAACCGTGGCGGCGTTTGCGAACCAGGTTCGAAGGCTGATAGGTGCGTTTCATCGCTCCGTCTCCAATCTATGCGGTCGGGTGCGGCGCGGATTCGCCTGCCCGTAGTGTTCGAAGCCCGTCCTCTACTGCTAAGAGTAGGGTAAGTCAAACCCCATGGACGCGGTTTTCGCGCCTTTTGCAACAATTCTGTAATCCGTCGTCGCAAAACATTTCAAAAACCGGCTTTTATACAGAAAACACTCACATTCGCGGCGGGAAACTTCAAGGGGCCGTGAACACTCTGTTGTTGCGCGCGCAGGCAGCGCATCTTGTGAGGAGAATGGAACCCAAAAAACCGGACAACCAGATGAGCGAAACGACCCAACCGCCACGCAGCGGGATTGCACGTCACATCCCATTGCTTGTTATCCTTACCGTCGCCACGGTCGGGTTCTTTACACTTGGGGACTACTTGACCTTTGAAACTCTGCGCGACAACCGCGAGGCATTGCTGGCGTGGAGAGATGCGAATTACTGGGCGATGACGGTGGCGTTTATTGCGATTTACATAGTGGTTGTGGCGTTTTCCTTGCCAGGCGCGGCCGTTGCGTCGATGACCGGCGGGTTCCTTTTTGGACTGGTTGCCGGAACCGTGTTCAACGTTTTTGCAGCCACGGTCGGCGCTTCGGCGATTTTCCTAGCGGCACGTTGGGGCCTGGGTGAGTCGTTGACAGCGCGATTGGAATCCTCAGAAGGCTCCATCAAAAAGCTTAAGGACGGGCTGCGGGAAAATGAAATCTCAGTGTTGTTTCTGCTGCGGCTTGTACCAGTAGTTCCGTTCTTTGTCGCAAACCTTGTTCCGGCTTTGGTCGGCGTGAAGTTCCGCAACTTTCTGCTGACAACGGCGCTGGGCATTATCCCCGGTGGGATCGTCTATACTTGGATCGGTGTTGGCTTGGGCGGCGTATTCGACCGAGGCGAGACGCCTGATGTGTCGCTGTTGTGGGAACCTTTTGTGATTGGCCCAATCATTGGTTTATGCGTATTGGCTGCATTGCCGATCGGCATCAAATACCTGCGTGGCCGAAAGGACGTCTGAAACATGAAAAACCTGAAAACCGATATCCTGGTGATTGGGGCCGGGTCGGGTGGTTTGTCCGTTGCCGCGGGTGCCAGCCAGATGGGCGCCGATGTCATCTTGCTGGAGGGCCACAAGATGGGAGGTGATTGCTTGAATTTCGGTTGTGTGCCGTCAAAGGCTTTGATTGCAAGTGGCAAAGCAGCCTACGGACAAGCACATTCGGCGGTCTTTGGTGTTGCTGATAGCGCACCTCAAGTGGACTACGCTGCTGCCAAGGACCATGTCCGAGATGTTATCGCCCAGATCGAGCCCATGGACAGTCAGGAGCGGTTTGAGGGGTTTGGCGTCAAGGTGATCCGTGAATACGGTTCATTTGTCTCTCCAACTCAAGTTCAGGCGGGTGATCAGGTGATCACAGCGCGACGCGTGGTGATTGCGACAGGGTCTTCACCATTGGTCCCGCCTATTCCCGGGCTCGACAACGTCCCATTCTACACAAACGAAACCATCTTTGAGCTGCGAGAAAAACCTGGCCACCTGCTGATCATCGGGGGTGGCCCGATCGGTATGGAGATGGCCCAGGCCCATATTCGACTGGGATGCAAAGTGACCGTGATCGAAGGCATGAAGGCACTGGGCAAAGATGACCCCGAGGCGGCAGATGTCGTGCTCGATGCCTTGCGCTCGGAAGGGGTCGCCATTCACGAGAACGCAATGGTCGCGCAAATCCGGGGCTCTGATGGCGCAGTCGAAGTTGTCACCGAAAACGGTGAGATTTATGCTGGTTCCCATCTGTTGCTGGCGGCTGGGCGCAAGGCCAATGTCGAGCGTCTGAATCTTGAAGTGGCAGGCATTGACCGAACGCGGACCGGGATAAAAACAGATGATGCGTTGCGCACGACAAACCGCAAGGTTTATGCCATTGGGGATGTCGCTGGCGGGATGCAATTCACCCATGTCGCCGGGTACCACGCGGGCATTATCATCCGGTCGGCCTTGTTTGGTCTGCCGTCCAAAGCCAAGACAAACCATATCCCATGGGCCACATACACGCAGCCGGAACTGGCACAAGTTGGGTTGACCGACGCGCAGGCGCACGCGCAACACGGCAAAAACGTCGAAATTGCACGGTTTGACTTTCACCACAACGACCGTGCTGTGGCGGAACGAAGAACAACCGGTTTTATCAAGGTTATGGTTGTCAAAGGTCGTCCAGTGGGTGCCACAATCGTTGGCCACCAGGCGGGTGAATTGATCAATTTGTGGTCTCTGGCGATAGCCAATAACCTGAAAATGGGTCAGATTGCTGCGATGGTGTCCCCATATCCGACAATCGGAGAGCTTAACAAACGCGTCGCGGGGGCCTATTTCTCGCCAAGGCTGTTTGAGAATCAGACAGTTAAACGAGTGGTCAGATTCGTCCAGCGCTGGATCCCCTAGCCGAAAAAGGAGCGCCCATTGAATTCGCTGTCCGGACGTTTCCTGATCCTGACAACGGTCTTCGTGATGTTGGCTGAGGTATTGATCTTCGTGCCTTCGATTGCACGGTTTCGGGAAGATTTCCTGCTGAACCGCCTGGAACGTGCTCAGATTGCGTCGCTGGCCCTGTTGGCCGATGACATGCTGGCCGAAGATCTTGAGGCCGAGCTGCTGGCAAACGCTGGTGTCTATAACGTCGTTCTGCGCCGTGACGAAGTACGTCAGTTGATGCTGTCATCCCCCATTCCTGAACAAATCGCTAAAACCTACGACCTTAGGGATGCTGGACCATGGGTTCTAATCCGTGACGCGATGACTCGTTTATTCACTGTCGAAGACCAGGTCATCCGTGTGATCGGCGAGCCGGTCAAAGGCGCCGGTCTTCTGATCGAAGTGACAACTGACAGCGCCCCCCTGCGAATGGCGATGACGGATTACGGATGGCGTATTCTGGGCCTGTCCTTTGTAATTTCCATCATTACTGCCTCGTTCCTGTTTCTCGCGGTGCGGGTGGTGCTTGTCCGACCAATCAAAAGCGTGGTCGGCTACATGCAACGCTACGCCAGCGCGCCCGAGGATGCCCGGGGTATCATCTCGCCGAACTCCAAAGTGACCGAGCTGCGCGAGGCGGAAGAAGCCTTGAAGATGCTGCAAACGGATCTGACCCAGGCGCTCAAACAACGTGAGAGGCTGGCTCAGTTGGGTGGGGCAGTGGCCAAAGTCAGTCATGATTTACGTAACATTCTGACATCCGCTCAGCTGTTTACCGATCGGATTGAGGCCAGCGATGACCCGCTTGTGCGGCGGATGGCTCCAAAACTGGTGAACTCGATAACACGCGCGGTTTCGCTTTGTGAAAACACGCTTGCCTTTGGCCGCGCCGAAGAGCCCGCTCCGACGCTGAACATGGTCCGATTGCGGGATTTGGCCGAAGATGTTGCAGCAAGCGAACAACTCGCGATCGCAGATGCGTGCGTGGAAGTAGTCAACGATGTGCCCAACGACCTCGTTGCCCGAGCGGACCCAGAACAACTGTTCCGAGTTATCATGAACCTCGTCCGGAATGCCAGGCAGGCTTTGGTCGCATCTGGCAAGCCGGGTCAGATCACTATTGCCGGCCGTGAAGTTGAAGACAGTTGGTGCCTCGAGATCCGCGACACAGGTCCAGGATTGCCGCCCAAAGCGCGCGAAAATCTGTTCACCCCGTTCCAGGGCGGGGTGCGCAAAGGCGGGTCTGGTCTGGGCCTGGCAATTTCGCAGGAACTGGTTCGTGGCCATGGGGGCGATCTTGTCTTGAAAGACACTGGACCTAAGGGAACCACGTTTGAAATAAGGCTTCCTCGCGGGGAGATGACTTTTTGAAGGTTTTTCGAAGAATCGTCTTGCACGTCCTACGTCCCGGGTCTAAACAGCGCCTCACCAACGCGGACCGATAGCTCAGCTGGATAGAGTACTTGACTACGAATCAAGGGGTCGGGGGTTCGAATCCTCCTCGGTCCGCCACTGGTTTCTTGTTGAACGTCACACGAACCTGACCCAACCGTCATAGTTGGACCAGAAACTAGGTGAACGTTCGACATCAGAAGGCGCCCCCAACGTTGGACATCAGTTGAATTTGACCATTGCGTCATCAACTAACACACCGCCCCCATTTTATGCTCCCGCAGGCAGTTTGATTTGTTCTGTCTTCCCTTTCGGAAAATCAGAGCTGATTTGTAGGACAGACAGCGAAGCTGCTGTTCCTGCTAATCTGCCACGTGGCGAACGCGGGAGGGGGCGAGGCAACGCTATTCGACAGGGGTGGTGCGGCCCGCAGGCAAAGCCGAGGACACGGCCCTGTTTAAAAGGGTTGCCCGAGGGGGAGGGCAGCGCCCTCACCCTGACGGCCAGGGGCGTTTGGCTTGTCCAAATCCCGCTGGCCCACGAAAGGAAAATGAGGGGAAGAAGGCCTACCGCCATTTGCGATTGTACCATTCTGTCAAACCGCAAACAGCATTAGGGCCACCTTGCGGACATTAGCCAAATGCGCAGCATAAGTTACCCGCAGCGGCAGCTTTTGACCAAAAGTGGAATTCACAAAGTCACAAAATCCGCGCGGATATAGTTGAAACCCGCACGATTCTTTGCAGACAGTTTTTCGTCCATACACTTAACCAAGCTAAGGCTACGGCATAGAACAAAGGTTTTGTATTCCCATCAAACTCACTGGACTGATCCGCGAGCCTTCCCATCTTGGAAGAGATTGTGGGTCGGCCCGATAGCCTTCAACCAACTTGTCGAGGTCTTCTTTTGTGGCATTGCCGAGTACAGGCTGAACCCGCTCAAAATATCGTTTCGACCGCGATCGTTCAAAAATCTCAAATGCTCGGTGACCATAGCCCAAATAGACCAATGAATCTGGATACCAACGGTCATAGGCGCCGAGATCTGCGAGTTCGGCACGCAAGAACAATAAAAAGTCGACTTCCATAATTTTTGAAAAATCGGTGCCTGAAGCGCCTGCGCGGTCATGAAGGAAATCCGCAGCCAGTGATAATCTATTCAGGTTGAGCCTCCGATTTCGGATTTCTAAGGACTTCAGGTAGTGCCGGAACTCTGTAAAATTGCCCATCGGTTCTTGCCCGCGATCAAGTCCATGCGCCAGATAATAAGGTGTCGCCACTAGATGGTTGAACGCTTCATATCGCCCAGAGGATATTAGTGTCGCTCCAACATGCAAGAACAGCTCGTGTGCAAAAAATTTGAAGTTGTCAAAGTCAGTTTCGCGGTAACTATTCACATTCTTTGGTGGATGAAAATACCCATGGAAACGCTCAAAGAATGCGTGGAGAAGTTCGATGTATTTTTCATCTTCGGTGTAGTCGGATATCGCACGCACGACTTCTATGCACTCATCTCGATACGGTGCGAAAGACTGGAAATTCTCTGAAAATTCATCACTTTCGGGAGAAACATCGGGTGGCAGTCGAAATTTTTCCAACTCGCGACTGAGGAGTTCAAGATACTCCTTGGCGGCAGGGTAAGCGAATGTCTTTGAGTTTGTCAGGCCATCCATCGCTCTGCGTTTGGCGGCACTGGTCGCCAAGACGACCGCGTCGTCGGGTTCAGAAATGTACTTTGGAAGGCTCCCAAGTTCAGGTTTTTTGTGGATTGGCTTATCTGCTATCCACCGCAAGAGTTGTTCAAAACTGCCTGCAAACTTGCTTTCGTCGGTGAAGTCGATGAATATTCGTGAAGTATAGTATGCCGGGACGAACGCTTTGCCATCGTCGCCCAACTCCGTAACGGCAACTACAAACTTGTTTTGATCTTCTTTAGAGAAAATCTCGGACGAGATAATCTGCGCCTCGGTTCCTGCCCCGCCGGTTCGCTTATTGGATTTTTCTGAATAAACGCGATCCGAAACGATAATAACCTTTGATATTTCAGGGTCGGAAACCATCTTTTCCATGAAAGCATTGGCTTCATGACCTTCTTTTAGGTCCCATTTGTCCAAGATAGCATCGACACCAGACTCCCTGAGATCGGTCGCAAGGCGAAGAACCCAATCCTCATGTTCTGGACTAGACCAACTGTATGAAATGAATACCTTAATAGCTGCCAATACGTATACTCCTGCTCAAATTTGGCTTGGCGTTTCTTTACCGAATAGGACGAGGGGAGGCCAGTGGATTGGGGTTGAGCAGGTATCTTATAGCCGCATCACCTATATATGTGATCGTTGAGATGACTGCTTCGCAGCCCGAAGCGGTCATTCCATCAAACTCCTGTCTTTGAGTTAGCAGACGCTCCACAATTGATCAAAGTTGGTTGAGATGGCTACCTAGCAGACCTTCGCTGCAGCTCAGTGCGAACGCACAATCCAGCACGGAGCGAAAGGTAAGTTCCCTCAACACCCTCCGACGATAGCTACTGTTCGTCTGGCATATGCGCGGACTTCGTCGCTGTCGAATGGAGTGTTCGGATCATGATGAAACGGGGCCGTAAAACTGTTAATATCTTCCAGCTCGTTATACTGCGGTGTAAGTGGGTGCGTTATGTCAGCTCTTATTGCCCCTATCATATCGCCAAGCCACTCTTTCTTTGAGGCTAGGTTGGGAAAGCGGTAACGGATATAGCGCTCAAGCAGCGGTCGCATAATCATCCGCATATCTCTTGCGTTGCCGCCTCGACCTTCGACGAATTCCTGAAGTCTCAAATGGTCTTGCAAATAACCCTCCGTCACCTCTTTTTCGAGGTTCCATGGCTCAATGGATGAGCCACTGGCGCACGCAGAAATTTGAAATGGCGTACAAGACGGCCCGTAGATTTGCGAGCTAACTGTATCAAGGAAGTATTTGTCATGACTAAGCACGATGACCTGCGCCGCCTTATCCGTCGCACCGGCTCGCACGATTTCTTTGGCCGTCATCGTTCTACGGAAATCGTCTAAGCTGGTAAACGGATCATCAAAAACAATCATTTTTTGCTTGATATCTGGATCGCGCGCGATCTGCGACAGGAAGAATGCGAGCGCCAAAGTGCTTTTGTCGCCTGCACTCATGGTAGTGTCGAAGCCAGGATCATCGCCACTCGTCTTCGTAACGTCAACATCACTCGAATCAAAGCGCAAATAATAAGTCGATTGCGGAACTTTACCTACGTAGTTTTTGCCAAATTGTGCGAGGCGGAAGCTTACGCCGAACGATGAAAGAAAACGATTAATGTCAGCTTCATAGCCTCCAAGGATTGAATTGTCGTGCTTATCCAGAGCTTCCTTTTTTGATTTTTTTTTCGCAACGAGCGTGGTCTTTTCACTTTTTAGGTTCTCATAGTTGGTTGCCAGGCTGAGTACTGGCTCGCTATGGCGTTTTTTCTCAGCCTTTAAGGTGGCCAGAACGGCTTCCGCATTTGCTTTGTCTGCAGTCGCGTTCACATCCTTAACGTTTTGGATGAGACGGTTAGCTTCCCTGAAGGTGTCAAACTCGGCTTCCAACTTTTTGATCGTTGCCGACCATTTTTCTTGAGCATCAAGGAATTCAGCCGAAGCTTCTACAGGCTCCAATGGAGAAGACTTTTTTGCTTCCAGCATTGCCTTCGCCGAATCCAAAAGAGCTTCTACCTCGATGCTAATTCGATTTGCAGCGCCTGACGGCTCATATTCAATATTGCAAAATCTTTTCCAAAACTCCGCATCACTTGCAGCGTCGCCGAAAGCCTGCTCTAACTTGAGTGCTTCAGTCGAAGAAAGTGACTGGGTGAGAGTAGTTTCCATTTCAGTGATAGCTATCTTGTGGGAAGTATAGGCTTCACTAAAATACCCCCGATAGGCATCAATCAAGCTGTTGCCCACCAGTGAGGTTGCGCAAAAAGGGCAGTGTTCATCAACCGCATGGGATAAACCTTCTGACAACCAAGCCTCGCCGCCTTCTCTGAACTGGTGGCCGGCTAACTGTTGCCGGACGCGTTCTGTGGCGTCAGCACTAACGCCATCAACTCCTTTTTCGAGTAGTTCGATAAACCCGTTTGGCAGCGCCAAGAACCTGGGCACGCTAAGTAGCTTTCGTGACTCGATGGCCGCACTGTTGTTGATCGCGCTGAGAGTTTTTTCGGCATTTTCGATTTCTTTGTCGATTTCTACTTTAGCTTTCAACTTCAGAAACGGTTCGAGCTTCATGCCGGCTGGCAAATGTTGCTCTAAGATCCTCTTCGCAGTCGCAATCTCCGTTTGCTTGGACGCTACGTCAGCGTCAAGCGCATCCACTTCTCCAGCAAGGGCGACCCCAGTAGCGCCCACTACAACGCGATAGAAATTTCGACGCTGCTCAACGCCCACATGCTCACCACCGTGAACGTTCTCGTTCACAAAGTGTTGGTCGAAAATATGAATGTCCGGTTGTGTGGTGTCCCAAGAACCATTTGCAAACTTTACAGGCCCACTATCGAGAAGAACAGTGACTTCGGGCTCGGAATCGGCTCTAAAGGTTTTTCGTCTTTGGATAAAAGCCGGGTCGCCTTGTTGAAGTGAGCGGAGAATAGAGCAGAATGTGGTTTTGCCGCGACCATTGCCTCCATAAATCAGCGTGAAGTGACCATATTCACCACCGCTGATTCGTGCAGATTTGAATCGGCCCACATTTTTGATTGCCGCAAACTTTTTTAGAAACATGCATTGTCCTCAAATCTATTCTTCTAAGCCCTTAAAAGGTTAGCTTCACTAGTCCAACCATTGATATCGAATTTCAAGAGCTGTCCGTTAGGAAAGCGTTGTCAAGACAAGTATTTCGATCAGGAAAACTCTCCCAAGAGGCGATTCTATGAAATCCAACACTCCCACACGAAGGCAATGATTTGAATGACTTACATCAATTTTTTCTTCTGAAATTTATGCTGGATTGTACTCACGCTCTTAGCATTTGCCTTTAAATTGCATTGTACGCAACGCCGAACAATTGCAGAGCAAATTCGGGCGATGAGCGAACCTTTCTAGCCGCAGCATCCCGTGCCAGCAGTAATGGCGGCAAAGGGCTCTTACCAGAAGTTGAAGCAACGAGAGCACGACGCTGACACACAAACTTAATGGCAATGCCGCAGTAAACTATGTGAAAACGCTGAACGGCCATGCTCTGCGCTTTAGGGCGCCGCTCAGTACGTACTCGCAGCTAGTAGTGGGTTAGCACTTTCGTTGCCGTGTGTTTCAGCGCGAGATATCTGAAGCGACGCAGAGTATCAAAACAGCAGTTCTTGAAACTCAAGCCATGCTTGCCCGTCGCTGTAAGACTTTGAATACCCCTTTTCCAAAGACAGCCCAATCGCAGTCTGGACCTTGGCAGCCTGCGAAGACAATATCCGTTACGCATGAAGGCCTAACAATGGAGCGAGTGGCCATTGGATGAAAATGTAGATGGCGAGGGCATCATTGGAGAAGGCCTTCGATCAAGCACAAGAATTTACAGAACGGTGTCGTTTAAAAGACTTGAGGAAATTCTAGTTGAAAAGAGAAACACACTTGTTCACCCGTCAAAATGGCCCGACACATTCGAGGACTTGTTAGGTCAATCCACCTTTTACAGTCAAACGAGACGGATCGGTAAACTCGGCAATGCACATAGGTTTTTCGGTCAGTGTTGGACTTTACACACCGCATCGGATGCAATTTGGCAAATTTACTCAAATGGAAATGATGGGTTTAGAATACGCACAAACGTTGGCAAGCTAGTCAAATCTTTGAAATCGAAAGTCGATTTCCCAGCGGTTACTTGCCACATTGGAAAAGTTAAATATCTGAATGATAGAGAGCTAGTTGAGTGGGGGCGCAGACACTTCAGATCCGGAGGCCAAAGTTTACATGCTGCTACGGCAGCCTCTTATATGGTTAAACGCAAAGCCTTCAAGCACGAGAGAGAAGTTCGGCTTGTTTACTATAGGACCCGAGCGGATCAGGTAGAGAAACTGTTTAGTTATTCTATTGAGCCAAATGATTTGATTGACCAAATCATGATCCACCCACAGGTTTCAGTCACTAGATACAAGGAACTGAAAAGGGAACTACAAGCTCTTGGCTTTAACGGCGCGATAAAAAGATCGCTGCTCTACGCGCCTCCAAAGGACTTTAGATTCCACTTGTAGTGTCTCAACGCTCGCTACGTCGAATGGCCGGCTGAGATGACATGACTGCGTTGGAATGCGGTCGTGCGCCTCTCAGCGGCTAGCGCATCTTGCATAGCACTCCTTGAGTGAATGAAAACCGCGCAGAAAAGTGAGAAAGCATTCAACTCCCGATAGAGTCCGTTCACAATTTGCTGGCAGATCGGTTTCTGTTCTTATTGGATTTGACGATAACCGACAGCAGATTCGAAGAAGTTCTTATATGAAGCGCCATCAAGGAGTGCTGCTTTGCACATATTCATTGACGAGTCTGGGACATTCACTGGTTATGGCGCAAGCAAGCCAGCCGTTTCCACGCTGGGCGCTCTAATTGTCGCCTCACACCGTTTACCCAAACTAGTTAAAAAATATAAGCGGCTCCGCGCAAATCTTCCGAAGCGAAAGGGGGAAGTCAAAGGAAGCCTTCTCAATGAATCGCAAGTTGCATCGGTTATCGACATACTGTGGAAAAACGGTGCTTTGTTCTGTGCTTCAATGATCGACGTGTCAGTACATACGGCCGAAGACATTGCGCGACATCGAACGAACCAGATTGCCAGCCTTGCCGAGAACCTAACCAGCGGACACACTCAAGAGCTCAGGGACAGCATTGCTGAGCTGCAAGAAAGAATGAAGGGGTTTTCGGATCAATTGTATGTTCAGGGAGCAGTTACAATCGATCTGCTCCATCAAGTCATGCAAGATATGATCGTCTATCACTGCCAACGCTTCCCAAAGGAACTAGGCAAATTCCATTGGGTCGTGGACGCAAAAGGCGCAACGGGGATCACAAATTGGGAAGATTGGTGGTCAAAGACGCTTGTCGTTTGGCTTCAATCGATGTCACTGCAAAGACCCGGAGCCTTGCTTCCAGGCGGCGACTACCGCCATTTTCGCCGTTTTATCATTGATGATATTCCTGAATATCTCCGAGATGTCGCTCCTCCTGTTAATCGAAAATACGGTGCGGGAGTCGATCTGCAGAAGATGTATCGTGAAAGTTTCAGATTTTCGAGTGAGCCAGAGCCGGGGCTGGAGTTGGTAGATATTGTTACGAATACTCTGCGTCGTGGTCTTGTCGGGAATTTGGGAGAAACGGGTTGGCTACCGTTGCGCAGTCTTATGATTCATAAGAGCCAAATCTATGTAAATCCAGTGAGCTTTCTACCGCCTGGATGTAAACTAACTCAACCATTGCAAGGCCGAATGAACAAATTTCGTAAGGGAGGGCGTATCATGGCTACCCCCAATCTTAAATGGCCAGACGAAACAGTCAGCTAGGGTACTCAGTGGCCCGCCAATGAGCAAATAGTACTTTAGCTTCACTCTGAGCATAGGCCTGATTTAAGCTAGCTCCGCCGACTGCATCCTCAGCATTCAAGTCGCTAGAGAGTGAACGTCACACATTGTGCAATCATTGTCTGCATTGGACAGAAAGCTGTCCAATGCAACTGCGGAAGTCAGGACAAATAGCGATGTCCACGATGGGCTCTCATCGCAGGCCCGCAATCGTTCTGTGAGCGTAAAGATCTAGCGATCTGTCTTGGCGCACATTGCAATTCTCGAGCACTAAGCATCAAATGGATGCCTATCCTTCAAAAGATTTCCACTGCTCTTTGGCTTTGTCCCAAGAAGACCCTAACCTTCTGCTCAGTTCTTTGACTGAAGGGCAGTCTTGAAGTGCTTTTTGAACTTCGATGCTATCGAATTGAATAGGAGGCCTTCCAATGCGAATTGGAACTTCGCGTTGCTTAAGGCCGTTGGAAAGTGTCGTTTGTTTCAACCCATGACGTTTTGCTACCTGCGCCAAAGGTATATCAGATTTATAGTCCTTGATGGCGCGCTCCCACGGATCCAAACCCAGTTGATCAAGCAGCCTCCAGAGAGACTTGCGAGAACAATAGTACCGTGCACGTAAATCCTTGAGCATTTCTACGGCGTGAAAGTCTGCAACGAGATGCCTAGACGAGAACCGGAAAGGTAGCCCTGTTTTGGCTTTCAACCAGACCGTCGCACGGAGATCACCATTTTTTTCCAAACGAATATGACAGCGTGTAACTGCCGCCGGGTCTATCTTTCGGAAAGTATCGTAGTCGTTCTGAACCATTCACACATAGCGGGCAAACTACATACGGCTTTGTCTTCAACTTGCCATTTCTATGCTTTTGCTTTCAAGAAGGTGCTTTTGCAATTTGGGGCATCGTTTAAAAGATTTGACTGCCGTGCGCACGATCAAATCTATTTGGGATAGTTGAAAAATCGACTCCATTCGCGAGGTCAAGTCATGAGACACAACGATATCCCTATCGACCGGGCAAGGCACGCGCGGATCAAGTGTGAACTGGAAATCAGAGGGTTGAAGCTCACGGACCTAGCGCAACGGATCGGTGTCGGAGCCAGCGCCGTCAGCTCTGTGTCGCTTGGGAAAAGCCGTTCGGAGAAAATCGAAAAGTACCTGGCTTCTGTTTTAAACCAGCGGGTCGAGGAGCTGTTTCCTGAGCGCTACGCCCAATCAGAGGTGGTCGAGGGGCAAAGCCCGGGAAGGTCGTAAATCCGAGGTTCTGGAAAGGTTGTGGCGTTGCGATGGGACCCATTTGTGAGCCAGAAAGGACCGAGATCCCGTTTTTCAGACAGAGGCCAGACAACAGTCTATTGGGTGTGGGCTCGCCAGTTTACGCAAACTACTGAAATCGCGCATCGAGCAAGTCTTGGCTGATGTCATCGATGCACCTGTCTTCGTGCTGTTCTAGCCACTTCAAAGAAAGGAGAACAAAAATGAGCCCCTAGAAAAAGCAAAGCCCCCGAGAGTTGCAGCTCTCGAAGGGCTTGGTGCAAATGAATAGATCCTCTTTGCACCTCATTCATGACCCAAAATTTGTGGCCCGTCAACCGCGCTGATCGTTTCAGCGGGCGGGTCGCCTTTTGTCTCCACAAATGAAGAGGAGCCGAATGGCGCGGGCAGAGCTCGCAGCCACGGCAAGAGATATGTCTAAAGATGACGACGACGATTTCTATCGTCCCCCCGAGCCAACCACGGCTGGGCTGATGTTTCCTGCGCGCTCAAAATTCACTGTGCGCGGTTTTACGTTGGCCATGACGCCTGCCGAAATGTACTGGCGGCAGATTATTTCTGCCAGCCAACATGAGCGGGCCACCTGCCTTCTTGCGCTGGCAGACCCCAACCTTTGGAACCTGCATGATCAGCCTCGCCCCGTTAGCTACATTGACGCTGTCGGTCGACAGCGTTCGCACCGCTTTGACTATCTGGCCGAGTTTCGGGACGGATCCAAAGTCGCGATGGCTGTCAAACCTTCCGAACGGGTTGAAAGGTTAGACTTCCGAAGCACGCTGGCAGCTATCCGTCGTGATCTGCCGAAAGGATTTGCCGACAAAGTCTGCCTCATCACAGAGCGCAACCACCACCCAAAAGAAGTGCAAAACGCTGAGCTGCTGAATTTCTTTCGGCGTTGCCCGGACCAAGAAATCGATGAACTGGTCGCCGAGCGCACAATTGGGCTCACAGAAGAGCTGTCCATTGGTGAACTCATCCAGCCCCTGGATCTTGGCGCGCGCGGGTTCCGCGCGGTTTTCCGAGCCATCTACGCGGGGCTTCTGAAGGCCAATACACGTGAACTCATCTCCATCAATACAATCGTTGCCCCCGGAAAGGATAAGCCATGAAAGATATCCAGTTTCAACTCAACATCAGCCATGAAGATGCCGTGCTTGGAAAGGGTGAGCTTCACTTTGTTCAAAAGGTCTCGGATTACACGGTGACCCTGCTGGCAAAGCATGCGGGAGCTGTACCTCTGACGTTTACCCATGCGGAGCTCGCGAGTTTGCTCGAAGATGGGCATTTCTCAATCGAATATGGCTATTTCTCCGATCGACAGGCTGCACGCCGGGCGCGGGCTGGGCGTGCGTTGCTCTCGCGTTTGTCTCTGAAGACCCAGTTCAGGGCGTTCATTGGCGAGGCCTGGTGTGAATCGATGAGTGAGGGTGAAGACGAAGAGTGGTTCAACAGATCATCAAAGCGGTGGCCTGAGTTTCTGCCGAAGCTGCAGGAACGCGTACAGCAGAAGCTCCGCGATGGGCTGCTCAAAGGCATGAATGGCGAGGGGGTCGATCCTGCATTGCTCTCCTATGTGCCCGGTCGCAGTAGCATTATGAAAAAATACCGTGAGTGGGAAAAGACCAGAGATCCGATGATCTTCGTCAAAAAATCGATCTTTAACGGTCAAAACGGGAAGCGCGTCCAGCCCCAGGTTGAAGCGATCATTCAGCTTGAGCTCTCAAACTACCTTCACCCCAACGAGATCTACCCTTCTCAAGTGTTGGAGGCCGTAAATGCTGAAGTGCGGCGAAAGAATACTGCCCTTGGCTTTGCTGGCGAAGACCTTCTTTTGGAAGCCTCCCAGAGCACGATTGAACGGCGCATCAACGAGTTGGATCGGTTTGAAGTCGAGGCCGCGCGCAACGGCGTCGCGCATGCCAAGAACAAGCTGGGCGCCCATACTGGCGGCATCAAGCTTCACGCACCACTGCTGCGCGTCGAAATGGATGAATGGGAAATTGATCTCATGTCGATCTTGCAAGGCGCAGGGGCCGATATCACCCATCCGAGTCTGCGTGATCTTGAGCTTGGCCGCTACTGGGTATGCGCCGCCATTGATGTCGCTAGTCGCTCGATACTCGGTCTCAAACTTTCGACCAAGCCAAGTGCCGAAGATGCGAAAGCAGTTGTCTGGATGGCCATGCGAAACAAGACCATGCTCGCGTCCCAGTTGGGGTGTGAAACGTCCTGGTCGCAGCATGGACATGTCTGTCATGTTGTTGTCGATAACGGCCCGGCATTTGTAAACGC
Source organism: Ruegeria sp. CK2 (assembly GCF_056536585.1). Classification (NCBI taxonomy): domain Bacteria; kingdom Pseudomonadati; phylum Pseudomonadota; class Alphaproteobacteria; order Rhodobacterales; family Roseobacteraceae; genus Ruegeria; species Ruegeria sp. CK2. Next base: position 14,691 of record NZ_JBQFPW010000019.1, on the reverse strand, counting down.
AGATTTCAAGGCAGCGCTTTCCGATTTGGCGATCGACTATTCTGTCCTACCTGCTGGGGTTCCCAAATTGAGAGGGGTTATCGAGCGTTTGTTCCGCTCGATGGCGACTTTGTTGATGCCATATTTGACGGGGCGCACTTTTTCCAACCCGCAGCAAAGGGGGGATTATCCATCGGAAAAATACGCGGTTCATACCGCCGAGAGTATCCTGGAGTTGCTGGTGCGGTTCACCGTCGATGTTTACCACAATCGCAATCACCGGGGATTGGAGTACGCAACGCCCAACAACATGTGGGACAAGCTGGTCAGCGAGTTCGGCTGGTCTCCCCCGATGAGCAAGCACAAGCTCCGTCATATCCTGGGGCTGAAATTCAATCGTGAGACTGGCCGGCACGGTGTCCTGATGAACGGCGTGAACTATCATTCCAAACGTCTGGCAGAACATTTCCAAAAATACGGTCAGCAGAGTGTCGAAGTCAGTATCGATCCCGAAAATATGGGGCACATTTCTGTCTGGTTAGAGCGCGGAAAATACAGTGGGTGGTCTACGCTGGCCGCAAGAATAGAAGGGCTCGAAGGGGTATCGCTCGCCTCCTGGGAGCGGTCAGTCTTTGAATTGCGTCAGAACAATCGCGCGGCCGCCAGTTTGACTCAAAGTGTGGTGGACCGTGCAATTCGCAGGATCAAGGAGATCGACGCTGAGCAATGCGCAGTGCGGCAGCTTGGCCCGATCAAGCTCACCAGCGATCAGATCAGACGTGCGCAGAAAGAGACGTTCTGGGGTCTGTCTTTAGGTTCTGATCCGGACATTGCCTCTGACAAAAAGGCGGCAATACCTGATCCGGACGTTGGTTTCCTATCAGATGAAATTCCCTACCTTCCTGGCCCGCTGCCCGATGAGGAGCCAATACTGACAGAGGAGAACGAGAGGGAATGGCTCTTCAGTGATGAACTCGAGGACGACGATGGTGATCGGAGCGGATCAGACGATTCCCAGGAAACCGAGGAGAAGGGCGATGAATAAGCACAGCATTAAGTTTCAGTTTGACAAGATCATTCGCAAAACCGTGCAAAGCTTGAGACAGCTCTACATCCCGCTATCAGAATACGACAAGCTAGATGCGCGTTTTGGCAGCATTCTTGAACAGCGACGTGCCGATGAGGCCGATGGTGTCGCATTCCAAGCACGAAGCATCATGCTGGTGGGGCCATCCGGGAGCGGAAAAACTACTGCCGTGCGGTATCTCAAGCATAAATACAGGCACGCGTTGGCGACGGACCCGGAGAAGGAATTCTGCGAGTTTGTTGACCTTCAGGTGCCAAGCCCGGCAACTATGAAGTTCGTTGGGGCAGCTACGCTTCGGGCGCTGGGATACCCCTACGCTGGCAACAAGCAAGGTCCGGCAATCTGGGATCAGGTCAAAGTGCAACTCAAATTGCGGCGGACGCTCTTTCTTGGTTTCGACGAGGCGCAAGATTTGGCCCGTTACCAAACCGAAAAAGAGCGCCAGTCAGTGGTCAACACCCTGAAGTCCCTGATGGAGAACTCCGTCTGGCCGGTAGGACTGCTGCTGTCGGGGATGCCGGATCTCAAGAAAATCGTAAATCAGGATGCACAGCTCGCTCGGCGGGTTGATCCAATCGAATTCAAACGATTGCACGCGGTGCGCGATGTCGAGCATGTCATCAAGATCGTTCAAAGATACGCTGATCGGGCGCAGATCGATGTAGATGCTTCGGTTAGGAACGAAGCATTTGCCATGCGGTTGATTCATGCGGCGGACTATCAGTTTGGACTCTTGGCCGAGATTGTTGTCCTCGCGGTTTCACATGCGCTGTTTACAGAAGGGTTCGAAGCAAAACTGAGCATTCGGCACTTTGCTGAGGTCTACAGCGAAAGGAATGGAGCAGAGGCCTGGATGAACGTCTTCATCGCCGAGGACTACGGGCGCATCAATCCAAGAAAGCTTCTGGACGACGGAGACAGGCCTGAAGATGGAGAAGATGCATGAGGCCCCTGCTGAACCCAATTCTCCCCTTCACAGAAGGGGAGACCCCGTCAAGTTACGTTGCTCGGTTGGCCCGACTGTTCACGAGCACGCCCCGTGATTTTTGCTCGGATCTTGGAATGCGATGGCCCCATATCTGCTCGGCGCATTTGGACCAGTTGGAGACGTTGTCACTGCTAACCAGTGTGCCGCTTAACACACTGGATCAAGGAGCGGCCAGGTTGATTGGTCCCTGCCGGTATCTCGTCGGGCTGTCATCAGCCACCAATGGTACGCTACGGCGTGCAACCATCCGCATTTGTCCGAGATGTATTGTGGAGGCTATGGAGGCTTCTGGTCCCGGGAGCGCGTTTCAACTTCTCGAGTGGTTGGTGCTGCCGATCGGGACCTGTGCCAAACACGGCGCTCCGTTACTCCAGCTTCCCAATGCACCGCATGCACATCTCACCTATGACGTGATTGAACAAGTGGCGCGTCATAGGGATCTGATCTTGGAGGCCGCTCAGGTCGCGAAAACACATGGGCGATCCTCGTTTGAAACTTACCTGAGCCGCCGTATCAAGAATGGAGTTTGTGGTGACTGGTTAGACTCTTTGGACCTGACACATCTTCATCAAGCCGCTCTTACATTAGGCATGACACTTGCCATGGATCGAGGCGTTAGTCGTTCGGATTTGGACTTCGACCAGGAGCGTACCGCCATGTCGGCTGGGTTCGAGGTTTTGCAGAGTGGGCCGGAAACCCTGAAATCTGAGTTGGAACGTGCCAGGCGCCGGTCTTCCTCCAAGCGGTCATATTTCACAACAGATATGGGCGAATTCTATACTTGGCTCAAAGACACTGAAGAGGACCCGGCGACAGCAGTGCTAAGGGCTTGCGTGCAGGATTTTGTACGGGAGAACTATCCGCTGCAGACCGGCGCGAAAGTCCTGGGTGCGGAAATCTCTGCGCCCAAACTCATCACGCTTGAACGCGTACGAGAGCTACATGGGGTTGGCGAGGTTCGGGTGCGAGGCATTCTCGCCCATCTTCGCGGTAAAAACGCGAGCGACCTGTCAGATATGAAGGATGTCAGCCATGAGGATCTGGCTGCCGTGCTCGATTTCTGGTCTGGGTTGCTGAATATCAAATCCACCGCGACGCAGCTCAATATCCATCCGGTCCAGGTGAAGTCGCTGATCCGACGGAATGTTCTGGAAGCCCATCGTTTCGGAACGTCTCTGCGCTATGTGTCATCCTCCTCTGTGCAAACCTTGCTGACCCGGCTTGAAGGCCTGCGCGTCGCATCACCGGCGCGTCATAGGTTGCCCCTCGCAGAATACTGCCAACAGAGCTGGTTGCCCCTGGCTCGCGTTGTCGCCGATTGGGCAACAGGCCGACTGACCAGTGTATCGAGAGACCCGGACGTGGATGGATTGGCAGGAATTCTGATCGACTACACTGAGACCTTGGAAAAATCGGAGCGTGTGTTTTCCGGCGATCTGTCGATTAAGGATGCGGCGGCACGCCTGAGAATTAGCGTCGGTTCTATCCGACGGTTAAGGGATGGTGGATATCTGAAGCAGATAAAAGCGCGAAACCCGGACACGCAGCACTACCGGTGTTACATCACTGAAGAGAGCATTCAGGCGTTTGCAGAGGTGTATGTGACGCTTGGCCAAATGGCAGAGCACATTGAGCTCGCAGCGATCCATTTGGCTCGGGCGTTGGACCGAAGAGAAATCGAGACGATCCCCTGTGACGCCGGGTTTGTTCGCGCTTACCCGAGAGAGACACAGGGAGTAGTTCGTGAACTGGCGAACAGAGTAACGAGTTAAGCTGATCCAACTGTCTCAGTAGCCACAGCGCCGCGGTTGCTCCCCCAGGTCTTGTTGAAAAAACCATGATGTACCGTTCCAGATGGCCGTCTTGATACTGCGAGAAACCCAATGAACCGTCTAACTTTCGCGTCCAGCGTTTCGCCTGAGATCGACCAGGTCATCCAATCTAAGCTTACCGCTTTAGAAGCGGATCATGATGTCCGAGTGCTGTTCGCCATTGAAAGCGGCAGCCGCGCATGGGGTTTCCCGTCTCCCGATAGTGATTACGATGTACGATTCATCTACGCACATCGGCCAGGCTGGTATCTGAGCATTGAGCCCGGTCGTGATGTTATCGAACTGCCAATTGAGGGCGATTTGGACATAAACGGGTGGGATATTCGTAAAGCGCTTGGTTTGTTGATCAAACCTAACCCCGTAATGTTGGAATGGTTGTCCAGCCCTATCAGGTACAGATGGAATGATGCGGCATGTGAAAGGCTGATTGCCTTCGCAGCCAAGACGACGTTCGGAGAATCCTGCCTGCACCACTATCGAAACTTGGCGCAGAAACAGTGGGACAAGCATGTCGGTGAGAGTCAGGAGGTGAGTTTCAAGGCGTATTTCTACATACTGAGACCCGCCTTGGCGATCTCCTGGATCAGGCAGATACCCGATACGCCACCCCCAATGAACCTGCATGATCTCATTAAAGATCAGGACCTGGCACCCGACCTCATCGGGCATATTGACGAGTTGTTGGCGCTGAAGAGCAAAACCAAGGAAATGGGCCGCGGACAGCGCATAGCGATCATTGATGATTTCATACACGATCAAATAGCGTGGGCGACCGTTGTGAAAAAGAACGAAGATCGCCTCGACCTTAGGGCCGAGGCCGATAACTTGCTGCGGCACATCGTGAGAAAAGAAGCGGGACTTGGTTTGTGATCTAACGATGGCCGCAACGGGCCAAACTGCTTCGGCGTCTCAACGGCCACCTGAGTCAAAGTGCGCGGCGGAGTGATGTGATGCTTCCGCCGCACATTCTCACCAATAGTAGTGGTGGGGTTTGCGCCCATCGGGCCAGACTAGGTCGTCAGGATCAGCGCCTTTCAGGATGCCGAACGCAAGAGACTTGGATTTGCGTCTCCTTGGACGCGTGTGAAAGGCGATGTCGTGACAGCGTGGCCAATTGCCGAGCCAGCGGACATCATCCGGGTCTTTTCCGAGACGACGGCTCAGACCTAGGCGTGAGTACCCGTTCCCAAGCACGGTACGGGGACGTTTGCGTTTGTAATGGGCCATGTCATTGGCCTTTCATGTAGTTTCTGAACTACATGGCACCCTCCATCGGTTGGCTCGTTGGTTTTGGGCTGGGCTCGGATAGACGGCCGAAAACGCAGCCGGTCTGAATATCGGACTGGGCGAACAAGATCAATGGGGCGGGAAAAAGCCGCTCAATGTGGTGTTAGGTGATTGAGCCGGTAGGCTGTGGACGGACGGTCCACTCAACCAGAGATCGCTTCACATAACACCCGTCAGCGACGTTCGTATTTTGTTACAGTGTCGCCAATCACCTAGTGGTTGCGAAATATACCATTCGAAATGCTGTTTGCCGATAATCGCAATACGGACAAAGCCAACCTGCGGTCCATCAAAGAAACTGGAGATTCTGGTCCAATAGCTGACACTTGTCTACTTGTTCTAAGTCGATCCAAGTGGACATTCTCTCCCATCAGATTTCTGTTTGTAAAACACTGTTATTCAGCGCCGCTCGATTCCTGCTTCATCTATCCCAATTGCATGAGGGTTGGCTTTCACCCCTGACAACATCTTTAACACTTCGGCTTTCCAGCCCGCCTTGATCTTTAAAGCCAGCTGAGACGGTGGTCGGTGAACGGGCTCAAGGAGCGCATATTCGTATCTGAGCGGTTTTTTGAAGGGCACGAACGCGACTTTTCCGTTGGACAGGTTTAGTTCTCGTTCAGTCGCTACGGTCAACGGATCCACGATCGAATAGCACTGACCTGAGCTCACAAATGGTATCAAGGGTAGAAAGTACTGACAGGTCACTGTTGGGTTGTAGTTAGCTGAAACATCTTGAAACTCTTGTCGAATTTTGCGCTGGAACGGATGCGTAGCATGCAATCCCCCCATAGGGACCCCGTCGAGATCGGAAAAGGATACGTTCCTGCGCGAAACAAGCGGGCTGTCATGATCAACGGCGCAATAACAATCTGCTTGGATCAGTTCTGTTGAATACTGAGGCTCATTCCCGGATGAATGTTGGAAGTCGGCAAAGCCGAAATCAATATTCTGCGTCCCGGCCAATTCCATGATCTGAGGCGAGCTGCGCGTTGACAACGTAATGCGTATCTCGGGGTTCTCACCGACGGATTGGCTTATGAAACGCGGGAACAAGAAGGCCGAAGGGCCCGGCATTGTCGCGATGTTCAGACTACCGGAATGCCCTTTTATCAGCCCTTCCATTGTACTGGAAATTGTCGCAAGACGGTCCAGAATACCTGTTGTTTCGGCCAAAAGGTATTGCGCTTCGGGAACCGGGGCCAATCGCCGTCCCTTACGTTCGAACAGTGTCAGCCCAAGGGTCTTTTCAAGGTTCTTCAAGGCCAGACTGATCGCAGGCTGGGTGCGGTTCAGTTTCTTGGCGGTCTGAGAGATAGAGCCGGTCTCCATCACCTCGCGAAAAACGGTCAACTGCATTAGGTTCATGGTCAATATATAAGCTAAACCATAGTTTTATGAAATATAACAAATTTGTATTTATGAAAATTGCTACTACGCTTGCAGGATCGAAATTCGGCCAAACCGAATCCGACGATCCAACAAGGGAGATGATGATGAAATTTGTGAAATGTTTGACGGGACTGGCCCTGGTAGGCGCGCTTGCCGCCCCTGCGTTGGCGCAGGACCCAACTTTTTTCCGCATCGGCACGGGCGGCGCAGGCGGAACTTACTTCCCCATCGGCGGCACTATCGCAAATGGAATCTCCGCCCCTCCGGGTTCTCGCCCCTGCGAAGAAGGCGGCCAGTGCGGCGTACCAGGGCTGATTGCTATCGCACAGTCCACCACCGCGTCGGTGTTCAACAACGCCGCCGTTCAGAACGGAGAGCTTGAGGCCGGTCTCGCCGCAGCCGACGTCACCCGCTCGATGTATCTGGGTAAGGCTAAGTTCGAGGGCAAACCTCACCCCAATCTTCGCATCGTGGCCAACCTGTTCCCCGAAGACCTGCACTTGGTTCTGCCTGCCGGTGAGACAATCAACGATCTGAGCGATCTGGAAGGTAAGCGCGTCGGCATCGCGCAAGCCGGTTCCGGTACACAGGTTGCCGTGCTGCAGATGCTGGATGCTTGGGGCGTCAACCGTGACAACATGGATGAGGCCGAGCTGAACAACAGCCAAAGCGCCGAGCGTCTGGCTGACGGTCAGCTAGATGCCTATTTCTACGCTGCAGGCTGGCCTGTTGCCGCGATGGTGCAGCTGTCGTCAACTAAGGGCATGAACCTGCATTCCTTCAGCGACGAAGACATGGCGAAGATCAACGAGATCATCCCGGCATACATCCCCTCGGCCATCCCGGGTGGCGTCTATGAAGGTATCGACGGTGAAACCAAGACCCCGGCGGTCAGCGCAATGCTGGTCGTTTCCTCGGAACTGTCCGACGAACTGGTCTACGGCCTGACCAAGGCGCTGTGGAACGACAATACTCGCAAGCTGTTGGACAATGGTCACGCCAAAGGCAAGCAGATCACGCCCGATACGGCACTGGATGGTGTAGAGGCGCTGGGTGTGCCTCTGCATCCTGGGGCCGAGAAATTCTATAAAGAAGCCGGTCTGCTTCAGTAATCGTAGCTTACTGACACCTTTCGTCGGTGCCCCTGCGCGGGGCACCGCACTCTGGAATTGTGCAAAATCGGGGGGCCATCATGTCCGAGACCCAGAAACTTGATGACCACGAACTGACGGCCGAGGAACTGGCCGCCATCGAAGAACAGTTCGACGAAGGCGCCGCCGTACGGCAGGTGACGCCCACCGCAGGCAAGGTACTGCGCGTTGTTGCCCTGATCCTTGCGTTCTACGAATTCTTCACAGCCGGTTTCGGCTTGCCAGCCGACCATTGGCACATGGGTATCTATCTGGCGCTGTTGTTCATTCTGGTCTACGCGACGATTCCGATTATCGGCTCTAAGAACCTCTATGCGCTCAAAGTCAGCCGGTTCCGTGTCGGCAACATCCCTCTGTACGACTTGGTCTTTATGGCGCTGGGGATCATCGCGGCGTTGTATGTTGGGGTCGCGTGGCGCGGCATTCCGTTTCTGGGGATCGAGGAACAGACGTTTCGAATGGGCAACCCGAACACCTATGACGTGGTTTTGGGTGGAATCATCATCCTGCTGGTTCTGGACATCGCACGCCGCACGCTGGGTTGGGTGCTGCCACTGATCATCTGTGTGTTTATCTCATACGCCCTGTTGGGCCCGTACTTTCCCGGCTTGTTGCAGCATCCCGGTGTGAACTTCAAAACCTTCGTATCGTCGATGTATTTCCCGCAGGAGGGCATCTATGGCGTCACCCTCTGGGTCGTTTCGACCATCGTGTTCCATTTCGTACTGTTCGGCGTGATCGCTCAGCGCACCGGATTGGGGCAACTCTTCATCGACAACGCAACGATTTTGGCGGGCCGCTATACTGGGGGGCCCGCAAAAGTGTCGGTGGTATCCTCGGCCTTTTTCGGCACGATCTCGGGTTCATCGGTGGCCAACACCGTATCGACCGGCGCGCTGACCATTCCCAACATGAAGCGTCTTGGGTACCCCGGCCATTTTGCGGGCGGGGTCGAGGCCGCATCCTCGGCCGGAGGGCAGATCACGCCGCCCATCATGGGCGCCGCGGCCTTCATCATGGCCGAATTCCTTGAGGTCCCCTACACCACCATCGTGATTGCTGCGATCTTCCCAGCTATCCTGCACTATGTCGGCGTCTTTGCCGTTGTGCACCTGATGGCGCGCAAGCTGAACCTTAAAGGTCTGGCGAAAGAGCAACTGCCGCAGCTCAAGGCCGTCTGGGCCGAAGGCTGGGCCAACATCGTGCCTCTGATCGGGCTGCTGGTCGTGCTGTTCACAGGATATACGCCTTTCATGTCCGCCTTCTGCGGCATTTCTCTGGCAGTGATTGCAGGCATGTCGCGCATCAAACAGCCGCCCACGCTGATCTATGCCGCGGCTTTCCTAGCCTTCGTGCTTTGGAAATTCTCGGATGGCGGGTTCGATCTAACGATGACAGCGATCCTGTGTGCCTTGTCGGTAATCGCCACGCTGAACCCACAGAAACGCATCGAAGTACCCGAGATGCTGCAAGCAGTTGAGTTGGGCGTGAAATACTCGCTGGCCGTGGGTGCTGCAGCCGCTGCAGTAGGTATCGTCGTCGGCGTGATCAACACAACCGGCATTGGCTTTCGTATCGGGTTCATGGTCACTCAAGGCGCAGGCAATCTGGCCTCAGACTTGTACAATATGATCTCGTTCGGCAGTTGGCAGCTGTTTGCTATGGAAGACCTGCAATTGTTCATCTCGCTTGTCTTCATTGCCATCGTTTGCATCCTCATGGGCGCAGGCATCCCAACCACTGCGCTTTACATTATGCTGGTCTCGGTCGCACAGCCCGCGCTGGCGCAGCTGGGTGTCCCACCGATCGCGAGCCACCTGTTCGTACTCTACTACGGTGTGGTGTCCGAGATCACGCCGCCAGTCTGCACTTCGGCCTATGCGGCAGCAGCCATTGCGAACTCCAACCCGTTCCGAACTGGTCTCTCTGCCTTTACCCTTGGGTTGGGTAAGGTGATCGCGCCAATGGCCTTCGTTTATGCGCCGGTCCTATTGTTCGTGTCCTCAACCGGGTTCAACCTGTGGGAGTTCACCTACACCGCCACCAGTTGTATCGCCGGGGTCATCGCCCTGTCCGCAGCCGTGGTCGGATACTGGCTGAAACCGCTGAACATCGCGTCGCGTATCCTGATGGCCATCGCGGGGGTGATCTTTGTTGCGCCCAGCCTGATGGCTGACCTGATCGCGCTGGCTGTGGCCTCGCCGGTCATTGTCTCCCAACTGATCGCGCGCAATCGCAGCCACTCCCCGGCCTGATGCGATGACAGAGCAAGTGACCATCATCGGCGCAGGGATCGTCGGTATTTGTTGCGCGCTGTCGCTGCAAGAACGGGGCATATCGGTCCGTCTAGTCGACCGGAGCAATCCGGGACAGGAAACCTCGTTCGGCAATGCGGGGGTTGTGTCGCCCTGGTCGATCATTCCGCAGGCTGTTCCAGGCATTTGGAAAAAACTGCCCCAGATGCTGTTGGATCCAAAAAGCGCACTTTCGGTGCGGGCGCCTTTCTGGCCGAAGATGATCCCGTGGGGGCTGCGCTTTCTGGGTAAGTCCGGCGAAAAGACGGTTCGCGAAGTCTCGGATGCGATGGAGATTTTGTGTCGTCCGTCCATTGATCTCTATCGTCGGCACCTGCAGGGCACGGGCCACGAAGCGCTGATCGTGGACAGCTACTATATTCACGTATTCCGGAACCCTGAACAAGCCAACCTGGACGATCTTGGCTATCTGATCCGCCAGGAAAAAGGCGGTGAGTTGGAGCGTGTGGACGGTGTTGAATTGCAGCGCCTGGAACCAGCGCTGTCAAAAGACCTCAAGGCCGCGATTGTGATCAAAGGTCAGGCGCGGGCAACGTCTCCCGGGCGTTTGGGCGCTGTATTGGCCGAAAAAGCACGTGCGCAAGGGGCCGAGTTTGTGCGGTCCGAAGTCACCAATCTGATCCACACCGAAGACGGCATTTGGCAGCTTGCCACGTCACATGACACGCTGCACGCGCGCAATATTGTCCTCGCGGCCGGAGTGTGGTCTGCGGACCTGCTCAAACCTCTTGGCCTACCTTTGCCGTTGGTGGCCGAGCGGGGTTACCACGTTGAATTTTCGACCCCTTCGGCTGTGCTGAACAACTCGGTCATGGATGTGGACGCAAAGGTCGTCGCAAGTTCGATGCAGAGCGGCCTGAGGGTTGCCGGTACAGCCGAGTTTGGCAGTGTCGATGCCCCAGCCGATCCGCGCAAGAAAAAGATACTGACCGATCAGGCAAAATCTTTGGTGCCGGACCTCGATACTGGCGAGGCAAAGTTCTGGATGGGCCGACGCCCCTCTTTTCCCGATAGCCTGCCAGCGATTGGGCCGCTGAACGGAAAGGACGGGCTTTTTACCGCGTTCGGCCATTCTCATTACGGGCTGATGATGGCGCCAAAGACCGGAGAGCTTGTGGCGGATCTGGTGTCCGGACGCAGCCCGAATATCAACCTGGACCCGTACTCGCTGGCCCGTTTCTAAATACCCTATTCGAAAGGACCTGAGCACTATGCCAATCTATGAAGGCGGCCAAAACATCTGCGGGGCTTCAATCGGGGTTTTGTGCCTTGAAAGCTATTTCCCGAAACCGCCCGGGCACATCAAAAATCCGTCCAGCCTTCCGTTTCCCATTCTTTACGAAATGATCGACGGCATCACCGTACCGACCCTGCTGAACAACCCGACGCCCGATCTACTGGCACCCTTCATCAAGGGCGCGCAACGGCTTGAGGCCGAGGGCGTTCGGGCAATCACGGGGAGCTGCGGATTTCTGGCTTTGTTTCAAAACGAGCTAGCTGCGGCTGTTTCCGTACCCGTCTTTGCATCCAGTTTGATACAGGTGCCTCTGGCCTTTCACATGACCGGAGCCAATGCTCCAGTGGGCGTCTTGACAGCAGACGCATCTGCCCTGACGTCAAAGCATTTCGAAGGGGTCGGCGCGGCTGGAATTCCAGTCACGGTTCAAGGCCTAGAGGACACCAGCGAATTCGCCGAGGTGATCCTGCGAAACACACGCACCCGCATGGACACTGATTTAATTGAAGCCGAAGTCCTTGAGGCGGCGCGGCGACTTAAACATCTGGCGCCAGACATACGTTCGCTGGTTTTGGAATGTACCGATTTGCCGCCTTATGCAGTGCGCCTTCAGGACGAGTTGCAGCTTCCCGTCTTCGATTTGACGACTCTGGCGCAGATGGCGCATACCGTTGCGACGCGCAAATCCTATGTTGGCATCATGCCTTGGACCTAAAGGAACAGCAGTATCGCGCGGGACTTGGGGGATATTATTGTCCGTTGACCTAGCCATTTTGCTGGTTGCCATCGGTATTGGCGCAATGCTGCAAGTCGGCGTCGGCATCGGGTTTAGCATCCTTGCCGGACCGCCAATGATGATCCTGCTCGGTACGTCAACGGCTGTACCAATGCTGCCGCTTTTGAATACCGTCGTTTCAGCGGTCGCGACAGACCAACAGGTGCTAAAGGCCGACCAACAGACCAGTCGCACGGCAATCATCGGATGCCTCGTCGGAGTGGTCGCGGGCCTTGTCGTATACCCCTAGCTGAGCGAGGCGTTTGTCCTTGCCCTAACGCCAGCCTGTTGCTGATCGGGCTTGTGACAACCTTGCTGCCCCTGCGTCGCTCAATTGGAACAGCAGGGTTTTCGACCGTTTCCGGCTTGTCCGGGCTGGCGACTGTTTGGGCAGCGACGCCCGGCCCGCTTATGGTTTTCGGATTGATTGCGAAAGGCCGCTCAGCCAAAGAGGTTGCCAAGTTGGTTCAACCCATTGCGCTGGTGGCGTACGACATCGCATTCCTGTTGCACAGCCTGTCCGAGACGCAAGCCTTCGCCTATGGCTCGCAGCTATGGGGCTTCGTGGCGCTCACATTGATCGGCAGCCTTTTGGGTCGTGCAGTAGGCCCCCATTTGTCTCAGACCATGGTCACAACGGCGATCCGCGTGGTTTCTCTGATAGCCTGCGGTATTCTCTTTCATCGCGCATTTGCGATCGCATAAACTCGAAGGGCAGACGATGACACAAGACAACAAATTGGACAGATTTCCTCGCGCCCAATTCATGTCAGGCCCAACCCCATTGGAGCGGCTGGACAGGTTGTCTTCGGAGTTGGGCATCGACCTTTGGCTGAAACGCGATGACCTAACCGGGCTTGGATTTGGAGGAAACAAAACGCGGCAGCTTGAGTTCTATTTCGGCGATGCCCTTCAGAAAGGTGCCGATACCATTCTGATCACCGGCGCAGTTCAGTCAAACTTTGTTCGGTCTGCTGCAGCCGCCGCAGCAAAACTGGGCATGCAATCCGTCCTGCAACTGGAAGAGCGTGTGTCGGATATGAGCGAGGCGTATTACAGCTCTGGGAATGTGTTGTTGGCACAAATTCTGGGTGCCGAACACATGACCTACCCCGAGGGTGAGGACGAAGTCGGTGCAGACGCTGCATTGCACGCTCGTGCCGACGAGTTGAAGGCAGAAGGGCGCAAACCTTATGTCATTCATCTGGCATTAAACCATCCGCCTTTGGGTGCTTTGGGCTACGTCGTCGCTGGACAAGAATTGTGTCAGCAGATGCCGGATATCGATGCGATTGTCGTACCCTCAGGTAGTGGAGCCACACATGGAGGCTTGTTGACTGGAGTAGCATTGGAAGAAAACGCCGCTTCTGTGTTTGGCGTTTGCGTACGCCGGGATAGTGATAAGCAAATGGCCCGAATGGAAACTGTTCTTCAGAAACTGGCGGATTTGTTGGATATCGACGCAGCGCCCTTGCAGGACAGGCTTAACGTCATGGATGAAGCACTGCCTCCCGGCTACGGGAAACTCAGTGGAGGCACGCGGGCTGCATTGGACAAGATGGCTCGCACCGAAGGAATATTCCTTGATCCTGTCTATACGGCGAAAACCTTCGCTGGATTGTTGCATTTGGTAAGCGAAGGGAAAATCCAACCCGGAGAGAAAGTCGTCATGGTGCACACGGGTGGGTTGCCTGCACTCTTTGGGTACCAAAACGAGTTGGGAGATAACCAACCCTAATTCCACCCAAAGCACCATAAAACTCACTAACAGGAATAACTCGAAACATGACTACTACTCGGATCGAAACCGGCCAACGCATGAGTCGTATTGTCAAGCATAACTGCGTTGCTTACCTATGTGGCCAAACCTCAGGCGCACCTACAGTACCAGACACGCCGCCACCGATGAACCTGCATGATCTCATTAAAGATCAGAACCTGTCACCCAACCTCATTGGGCATATTGACGAGTTGTTGGCGCTGAAAAGCAAAACCAAGGAAATGGGCCGTGGATCACGCATAGCGATCATTGACGATTTCATAGAAGATCAAATGGCGTGGGCAACCGTCGTGACAAAAAACGAAGATCGTCGCGACCTTACGATCAAGGGTGACAACTTGCTGCGGTACATCATTAGGGAATATGCTAAGGCCTGAAATGCTATTGTCGAAAGCACTTGAGAGCAGGTCGAGCGCTCAGCCAGAGATCGCTTCACATAACACCCCTGTCAGCGACATTTGCGCGTCCTGATAACGCCGTCCGATCATCCAATGATTGTGAAAAAACATGCAGAATGAAGAAAACCGCCGTCGCTTCGGGTGCTGGTTCTGAACTGCAGGTTGTGAACCAGATTCTTGCGGATGAGGTCAAGGCGCGCGCGCCTCCCATTGCGGCGCGGTTTTTTGTCTGGCGGCTCTCAAAACCGGGCGTTTCAGTCCTCAAAACCCCACTCTCGGCCAAGCGATTTCCTCTGGTCCAGACCCACGAGGGTCGGGAGCTATTTGCCTCAAGTACGGAGCATCTTGGATCTTAGTGCCGCCCGCGGGTAGCGCCTGAGGCAGGGTTGACGCAAACCAGTTTCAATGAGGTCGTGCGGGTAGCCTTCATTCTGTTTCGCGGGAGGGATGCAAGCCCGCCAGAAACGTTT
>NZ_JBQFPW010000018.1:0-82575 GCF_056536585.1 Ruegeria sp. CK2 | reverse complement strand
GGGCGAACCCTTCCGCCGCGACGCCATGAAAAAACCCGTCGCAGTCGCAGGCGTCAACGCAAACGACATGACACCTCAAATACAAGCGTAGTAAGGGGTAATCCAACACTTACCCGGGCCGGCTTGCGGCCCGGGATGGCCTGTGCTTTTTCGATCAGGACAGCACAAAATTCACAAAGGAAATACGATGCAGGCGTCAAATGCATCTCACTCGCCCACATCTTGGGTGCAATCATTCATGCGCAAAAATGGCCGCGGGTTTCTGGTATCCGTCGTCGTTGCCGTCGCTTCACAGTTTTTGTCGGAACATTACGGAGCGCCAGCCATGCTTATGGCGCTGTTGCTGGGTATCGCGTTTCATTTTCTGGCGGAAGATGAGTCAGGTCCATGCAAAGCTGGAATTGATTTTACGGCACGCACTGTTTTGCGGTTCGGTGTCGCTTTATTAGGCGCGCGCATTTCGATCGAATTGATGATCGGCTTAGGGCCACAGTTGATCGCGGTTGTGATTGCAGGTGTCATCCTGACCATATTGTTCGGGCTTCTGGGGGCTCGGCTGCTGGGGCGCGGCTGGCGGTTTGGTATTCTGACGGGCGGTTCTGTGGCAATTTGCGGTGCTTCAGCCGCCATGGCGTTGTCGGCTATTCTGCCGAAGAACGAACACTCGGAACGCAACCTGATTTTCACCGTTCTTTCGGTTACAGTATTATCGACCGTAGCGATGATTGCCTATCCGATCCTGACGGAGACATTTGCGTTTGACGACGAGATTTCAGGTGTATTTCTGGGGGGCACAATCCACGACGTCGCCCAGGTTGTTGGTGCGGGCTTTTCGGTCTCTGACCAGACCGGTGAAGTCGCAACGATGGTCAAACTGATCCGGGTTGCAATGCTTGCGCCGGTGGTACTGGTTATTTCTGCCCTTGTTCGACGCCACGCTGACTTCGCAGAAGAAGAAGGTAAGCGCCCGCCGATTTTGCCCATGTTTGTTGTCGGATTTCTGATTTTTGCGGCTCTCAACTCGTTCGGGGTGATCCCGGCGGTGGTTTCAGAAGCCATGGCGAGCCTGAGCCGTTGGGCATTGCTTATCTCGATTGCTGCGGTTGGAATGAAAACCTCGCTCAAGCGGATTCTGGATGTTGGGGGTCAGGCCATCGCTCTGATCGTGGCCGAAACCATCTTTATCGCATTGTTTGTGCTAGCGGGTGTCTACTACCTCCATATGTGAGCTGGCAACATCTGCCGAAGGCAGCTTGTGGTGAAGAAAACGAAACTGAACTCTGATGGATTGGTGAAGCTATGAACATACATGCCATTAACCTGTTTGATGAACCGGCACGCAAAAGCGAACGGCGACTTGCCGATCTTCCAGATCGTGTGGTCGAAGGTGATCCCTATCACAAAGTTGGTCTTCATTTTACAAGCCCAGACGGGGCCATGTCAGCCGGTACCTGGACGTCGACGCCCGGCAAATGGCATGCGTTCACGGACAAGGATGAGTATTGCTACATCATCACGGGTCATTGCGCGCTGATCCATGAAGACGGAACACGGCAGGACTTCCGGACGGGCGACAGCTTTTTGATTCCCAATGGGTTTCGCGGATTTTGGGAGGTTGTTGAGACGACAACAAAGCACTTTGTGATCCGTGACTGCGCCAAACAGGAGTAATCAGGTGCAAGACACGGTGGATCACTCGGGCCTGCGGTTAGATCCCAGATGGATTTGGGCTGTCAAACCGGACATTACCGAAAGTAGTTTCCGGTTCATATCACCAAAGTTCTAAATTGCAGCCGGGACACCCTTTCCCTCTCTGATCCGGGTGGCTAAGGAGTGCCTCCAACCACGTTTCAGGAGGTCGCATTGGACCGCATATCCCGCACCATCGCCAGTGAGATCAACGCGCGACCTAATCAGGTAGATGCAGCGGTAAAACTGTTGGACGAAGGCGCTACCGTGCCCTTTGTCGCCCGATACCGGAAGGAAATGACAGGCGGATTGGACGATACACAATTGCGCACGTTGTCCGAGCGGCTGATCTATCTGCGCGAATTGGAAGCGCGGCGTGACGCGATCCTGAAATCGATCCGAGATCAGGGCAAGATCACTGAAGATCTGACCAAAGCCATCGCGCAAGCTGACACCAAAGCGCGGTTGGAGGACATCTACCTTCCTTACAAGCCCAAGCGCCGTACCAAGGCAATGATTGCCAGGGAAAACGGGCTTGAACCTTTGGTTGACGCAGTTCTTGCAGATCGCAACGCGGACCCGGAGATTTTGGCGCAGTCATTTGTGACCGAGGCTGTGGCGACGACCAAGGACGCCTTGAACGGTGCGCGCGATATTCTGACCGAACGAATGGTGGAAAACGCGGCCCTGTTGGGTGAGCTTCGCAGTTTCATGCAGCGGGAAGCATTCCTGAGCGCGAAGGTCATTGAAGGCAAAGAACAAGAAGGGGCCAAGTTCAGCGACTATTTTGATCATTCTGAGCTGTGGTCCAAAGTACCTTCGCATCGGGCGCTGGCGATGTTGCGGGCGTCAAAAGAAGGTGTCGTCACGCTGGATATCGCACCTGAACCTGAAACCGGCGCAGCGCGGGCAGAAACGATTGTGGCGGCCCACTTGCAGACGCGGGGCGATGGCCTAGGCGACAAATGGCTGCGCAAAGTGGCGGGGTGGACCTGGAGGGTTAAGCTGTCGCTGTCCATGATGGTCGAGCTTATGGCGGATTTGCGAAGCCGGGCCCAGGATGAAGCGATTCAGGTGTTTTCACGGAACCTGAAAGACGTGCTGTTTGCGGCCCCCGCAGGCGCGCGACCGACACTTGGATTGGATCCCGGTATTCGAACGGGAGTGAAGGCCGCCGTGGTTGATGCCACGGGGAAAGTTGTGGCCACGGACACTCTTTACCCGTTTCAGCCCAAAAAGGATTTGCGCGGGGCGCAAGTTGCGATCCTGAACCTGATCTCCTCGCATCAGATCGAGTTGATTGCCATCGGCAATGGCACTGCCAGCCGTGAAACTGAACGGATGGTGGCGGACACGCTTAGCATGCTTCCCAATTCCGTGAAGGCTCCGACCAAGGTTGTTGTTTCCGAGGCTGGCGCGTCGGTTTATTCGGCTTCGGAGTTGGCTGCGCGCGAGTTCCCTGACCTTGATGTTTCTTTGCGCGGTGCGGTGTCTATCGCGCGGCGGCTGCAGGACCCGTTGGCCGAATTGGTCAAAATTGAA
This sequence comes from Ruegeria sp. CK2, assembly GCF_056536585.1. Classification (NCBI taxonomy): domain Bacteria; kingdom Pseudomonadati; phylum Pseudomonadota; class Alphaproteobacteria; order Rhodobacterales; family Roseobacteraceae; genus Ruegeria; species Ruegeria sp. CK2. The sequence goes on along the minus strand of NZ_JBQFPW010000018.1, from coordinate 79,344 downwards.
CCGAAATCCATCGGTGTCGGACAGTACCAGCATGACGTTGACCAACACCGCCTGTCCCAGTCTTTGGAAACTGTAATAGAAGATGTGGTAAATGCCGTTGGCGTTGATTTGAATATGGCATCTGCACCACTACTGTCGCATGTCTCAGGTCTTGGCCCGGCGCAGGCCGAAGCCATCGTTGCGCACCGGGATATCAACGGTCCGTTTCAATCGCGCAAAGATCTTCTGAACGTCGCCCAGCTTGGCCCCCGAGCTTTTGAGCAATGTGCAGGGTTTTTACGTATTCGTGATGGGGCAGAGCCTCTGGATGCGTCGTCGGTCCACCCAGAGGCATATGATGTTGCCCGCCGGGTGGTCGCGGCCTGCGGACGCGATATCCGTCAGATCATGGGCGATGACGGGGCTTTGAACGGGCTGAGGGCAGACCAGTTCGTGGACGACACATTCGGATTGCCTACAGTAAAGGACATCTTTTCCGAGCTTGAAAAACCAGGCCGAGATCCAAGGCCGACTTTTGTGACAGCTTCCTTTACGGACGGGGTCGAAGCGATCACTGACCTCAAACCCGGAATGGTTTTGGAAGGGACCGTCACAAACGTCGCCGCCTTTGGTGCCTTTGTCGATGTCGGCGTGCATCAGGACGGTTTGGTTCATGTCAGCCAGCTGGCGGACCGGTTTGTGAAAGATCCGCATGATGTGGTGAAGGCCGGTCAGGTCGTGAAAGTGCGTGTTGTCGAGGTTGATGTGCCTCGCAAACGTATCGGGCTGACTATGCGCAAGGACGGCGGGACCGATCGCCGCAGATAGTAGGTCGAGTTTGTGTGTTAGAGTTTGAATGCATGGCGCTGCTGATCCCTTGAGCGATCTGGTCATACGCAGGGTCCCCGCTCTCGTGGCGTTCAACCTTGATGACACCTGCGCCCATCAGCTCTAGTTGGCAATGCGGGTTAGTCAGAACGTTTGTTAGATCAAGACCCGCATGCCTTAGAGTGGATCAATCGCCATCAGCCACACCTGCCGCCCGCGCCCTAGCGCGTCGCGCACGATAGCTTGGGAGAAGGACGAGCAGCGCTGCAATCACCAAAAGACCTAGCGTCATGGGTCGTTCCCAAATAAAGGAAACCCCATCGTACAGCTGCATTGAGCGCGCAAAATTGTCCTCCATCATGCCGCCAAGGATGAACCCGATCAGCAACGGTGCCAACGGATAATCGGCAAACTTCAGCGCCGTGGCGCACACACCGAAGCCAACCAGTATCAGCAACTCGGTAGCGTTGTTTTGCCCAATATAGGCACCCATCAAGGTAAAGAACAAAATAAATGGGATCAAATAGTTACGCGGCACCGCCAGTACCTTTGCGATATATGGGATCAGCGGAAGGTTCAGGATCAACAGCACCAGATTGCCGATGAACATCGACATGATTACGGCCCAGAAGATCTGCGGCTCGTCGATCATCAGGCGCGGGCCCGGTGTGACGTTCAATGCGATCAACGCGCCGAGAAGTATGGCTGTTGTCCCCGATCCCGGTATGCCAAGTGTTAGAAGCGGCACAAACGAGCCTGTGCAGGCTGCGTTGTTGGCAGCCTCCGGAGCGGCCAGCCCCTTGATCGAACCCTTTCCGAATTCTTCCTGTTCGGCCTTTGGGGCGATGTTACGTTCGACCGCGTAGCCCAGGAAGCTGGCAATTGTTGCGCCCGCACCCGGTAAAACGCCTATGAAGAACCCTTGGACAGATTGCCGGCCAATAACGGGCGAGATCGCCCGAGCCTCGGCTTTGGTGATACGCAGGTCTTTGATTTCGCCGTCGTCCCCCTGAAGGTTCTTGGGCTTGAGAACAAGAAACAGGGCCTCGGGCAGTGCAAACATCGCCATTGCGAGCGTGATAAAGCCAAAGCCGGACTGCAGGTCCATGATACCCATTGTGAAGCGTGGCAGGTTGAACAACGCGCCTTCACCCACCGTGGCCATGATCAAACCCAATATGGTCATGATAAGCGCCTTGGCCACTTGGCCCGTCCCTGCAAATGCCGCAATTGCAGACAGGCCAACGACCATCAGAGCGAAGTATTCGGCCGAATGGAACAACAACGCGACTGACGACAGCGCCGGTGCAAAAACCATCAGCAATATCGCCCCCAGGGTGCCGCCTGCGAAACTGGCAATGGCGGCAATGGTCAACGCTTTGCCCGCTTTGCCCTGACGCGCCATAGGATATCCATCGAAACTGGAGGCGACGGTGCCCGCGACCCCCGGCGCATTCAATAGGATGGACGAGGTTGATCCGCCAAAAATCGCGCCATAATACACACCTGCGAGCAAGATCAGTGCAGCAGATGGGTCGCCCATCGAGATGGCGACCGGGATCATAATGGCAATGATCGACATCGGGCCAAGACCTGGGAGCATACCGATGAATGTACCGATCAGGCACCCGGCAACGACCATCAGAAGATTTTGCAGAGAGAATGCCGTTTGCAGGCCAATTAGAAGTCCTTCAAGCATGTCAGCCTCCGAATAGGCCCGGCAGGGGGCGCATGTAGATGCCAAGAACTTCCTGGACAAGATACCAGACAGAACCGGTTGCTACAAAAGCAACAATCAGCATGACGTGCCACTTGCGTTCACCAAGAATGTAGGACCCGAAGAACAGGAAGGCTGAAGTCGAGATCAAAAAGCCTACCGGCCGCAGGCATAGCGCGTAGACAACCATCAATGCCAGCAGCAGCAGCGCCTGACCAAGATGATACTCACCCAGCTTTCGATAGTCGATATCTGCTTCTTTTGGCTCAGCTTTTTCAAAGCCCAAGAGAATAATGGTTGTTGCGACGATACCCAAAACTGACAGAACCTTGGGGAAGGTGCTTGGCCAGATGGGGTTTCGTTGCATGAAGGGGGGCAAGCCGCTGTCCATGGTGAACCAGGCCGCGTAGCCATAGGTCAAGCATATTCCCAGCAGAACAAGCGCGATCCAACGGTCCAGCGCCATAACTCCTCCCTTCGTTTTGTTTAGTATTCGTATGGCAGAGCGGCGGTCCGCTCTGCCAGTTGTGTCTTTAGAGGAAGCCCAGCTTCTTCATCAGATCGCCGATCTGCTGTTCCTGCTGTTCCAGGAAAGCTTTGAAGTCGTCGCCGGAATTGTGGATGTTGACCCAGCCATTCCGTGCGCGAACCTCTTCCCACTCGGGCGTGGCATACATTTCAGTGATGGCTTCCTGATACGCGACCAGCTTGTCCTCGGGTAGCCCGGGCGCTCCGAAGAACCCGCGCCAGTTTACGAAGGTTGTGTCGATACCCTGTTCTTTCATTGTCATGGCTTCGGGCGCCGCATCGACACGCTCATCCGAAGTAACGCCGATGATTTTGACTTCACCTGCATTTGACAGGTCAACGGCTTCCGAGAATCCGGTCGACAGCGCCGCAATCTCACCCGAAAGAAGAGCTGCCATGGCTTTGCCGCCAGCATCGTAGGGGATGTATTTGACGCCAAGCGCGTCTTTTCCCGCTGCCTCCATGACCATGGCCGCGACCAGGTGGTCCATGCCGCCTGGTACAGAACCGCCACCAATGGCTGTCGCCGACGGATCGGCGTCATACGCGGCAAGCAGATCATCCATCGAATTGATTGGGCTGTCTTTGCCCACAACAATCGCGGCGTAATCCCCGATAGTACCGGAAACCAGCGTCAGATCACGGAAGTTGTGTGGAAAGACACCGGTCAGCGAACGGATAACGATTGGCGTCGAGTTGACCATCAGGGTGCCGTGGTTGCTGTCGGCGTTCTCGATCAGGAACCCGATTGCTTTGCCGCCGCCGCCGCCCGACATGTTTTCGTATGACGCGGTGCCCACGATGCCTGCATTGGTCAGCGCTTCACCGGTGCCACGTGCGGTACCATCCCAGCCGCCGCCTGCGCCGCCTGGGATCAGAAAGTGGATGCTGTCCACAACCTGATGACCGTCGGCCAATGCTGGCCCAGTCAGACCAAAAGCAGCCACAGCTGCGATTAGGGCCCGACGGCCCAGTGTGAAATTCGTCATGATGTCCTCCCATTTGACAATCGGCCGATTGACGGCTCAGATTAATCAGAACCAAAACACATCAACCTGACATCAACCTGTCATGCGCAGAAAAACTGCTTGAGCCCCATGAAATTTTTACTGGTCGAAGATAATCTGGACCTCGCAAACGCGATCAGTTCGCGCATGCGATTAGACGGGCATGTCGTTGATCATGCAGCGAATTTGGGGGATGCATCCGCTTTTGTAGAAACCGAAGATTATGATCTTATCCTGTTGGACATCATGCTGCCTGACGGGGATGGTCGTGACTTTTTGAAACAGCATCGCGCAAGTCATTTGGACACGCCTGTGATCGTTCTGACTGCGCGCAGTCAGGTTTCGGATCGAATCGGTTCGCTGGATTTGGGGGCTGATGACTATGTCACCAAACCTTTCGACCATGCCGAACTTGAAGCCCGATGCCGGGCTGTCCTGCGGCGTAAGTCAGGGATCGTGAAATCGACGATCGAGATCGGCGGGATCGTTTTTGACCCGGTCGCGGGTCATTTGCTGGTCGGGTCCGACACGGTGTCGCTGCGGAATCGCGAGTTGCGCTTGCTGGAGCTGTTTTTCAACGCGCCCGGACAGGTGTTTTCGAAACAAAAGCTGGCGGACAGGTTGTTTTCCTATGATGACAATGTCTCGGACAATGCCATCGAAGTCTATGTTGGACGTCTGCGCAGGCATCTGGAAAACTCGGATCTGAAAATCACCACACTGCGCGGACTGGGATACAGGTTGGATCATGTCAGCTGATCTCACGGTTTCAGGGTCACTCAGGAACCGGCTTGTTCTTACACTGATTGGCGGCGCAGCGATCCTGGCGCTTCTTCTGTTCTTTGCGGTGCGCAACTATGCGGCCCGGGTGGCTCAGCAAGGTCAGGACAGTATTCTCGAGGCCTCGGTGACCTCAATCCTGGATGCAGCTGCGCTGAGGGACGGTGAGCTTGAGGTTGATATTCCTTATGCGGCATTTTCGATGCTGACGACGCCGTCCGATGACCGGGTCTTTTATGCGATTTTTCAGGACGGCGAATTTCTGTCCGGATACGATGACCTGCCCTTGGCCGACGCTCCCATTAACGGTAAATGGGCTTTCAGATCGGGTGCCATTCGCGGCGAAAATGTTCGGCAGGTAAACACTAGCCGAACACTTGTAGGTCTTGGAAAACAGACCGAAATCGAAGTGGCGCTAGGGCAGACCCAGGACGCGTTGTCTGAAACAATGGACCAGATTTCCCGCAATGCGGCTTATCTGGGGATGGGTTTCTTTGCCCTTGCGACAGTACTGTCCGTTTGGGCGACATCGGCAACGATTGGGCAACTCAACAAGCTGACAACCTCGGTCACGCGCCGCGGACCACAAGATTTAAGCCCATTCAGAAAACCTGTGCCCCGGGAAATGGCGCCTTTGGTCACATCCCTGAATTCTCTTATGGGTCGATTGGACCAATCACTCAGCCAATCGGAAGACTTCATTGCCGAGGCAGCGCATAGGGTCCGCACGCCCCTGGCAACAGTCCGGTCCTACGCGGACGCGACGCTGCAAAGGGTCGAAAAAGAAGAAAACCGCGAAGCATTGCGATCCATGGTCCGCGCAATCGACGAAAGCTCGCGCGCGGCGGGTCAACTTTTGGACCACGCCATGATCACGTTTAGGGCGGACCACCTTGAGCGCGAAGATCTTGACCTTGTCGATCTTATGGCGGAACTGGTTCAGCGTTTGACGCCGATCGCCGAAATGAAAGATCTTTCCTTGTCTTTGGTGGGCGATTCCGCAGTTCAGTATTCCGGTGACCCGATCCTGATCCAGAATGCCGCGCGCAATATGATTGACAATGCACTGAAATACGCCCCGGCGGACAGCACGGTGACAATCGAAGTTGCCGCGAGCCCTTGTGTTCAGGTCAAAGTCAGTGATCAAGGTCCGGGGTTTCCACCTGATGAGATCGAAACACTGACCCGGCGATTTGAGCGTGGTCAGAATGCCACCGGAACCATTGGATCAGGTTTGGGGCTCACCATTGCGCAGGATGTGGCAACCGCGCATGGCGGAACGCTTGTTCTGATGAACCAACCCGAGGGCGGCGCATGCGTTATCTTATCTCTTTAATTCTGTGGTTGTTTCCTTGCTTCGCACTGGCGCTGGAATGGGAAGATCAACGGGTCTTTAATGAAGCAGCGCAAGGGCCTCAACTGCGCATAATATCCAGTACTGACACTGCATTGTTTGCGCCTTTGATCGAAGATTTCATTCTGGGCAATCCATCGATTTCGGTCGAGTATCTGGTTACGGGAACGGCTGACATTGACCGTCAGGTCCGGGCAACGCCCGATGCCTTTGACATTGCGATATCCAGCGCAATGGATTTGCAGCTTAAACTGGCAAATGACGGATATGCATTAGCAATAGACAGCATTGCAAACCCGGATTGGGCGCAGTGGCATGACAGTCTTTTTGCTTTCACGTCCGAGCCTGCAACAATCGTCATAAATAGCGCTGCTTTTGCTGAGGGGGCGACGCCGCAAACGCGGCAAGAGTTGATCGAGATACTTCGCGCCAGACCCGATGATTTTCGCGGAAAAGTGGGCACATACGACATTCGTCAATCAGGATTGGGATATTTGTTTGCCACTCAGGACGCCCGCGCCTCTGAGACATACTGGCGACTGATGGAGGTCTTGGGCAGCCTGGATGTACGTCTGTATTGCTGTTCCGGCGAGATGATCAACGATCTGACAGATGGGACGATTGCAGTCGCTTACAACGTACTGGGCAGCTATGCCGCAGCGCGCACGGAAGGAAAGGACGCATTTGAGATCGTGCTGCCCTCCGATTTTCAGACGACCATGATGCGCACCGCAATGGTGCTGAACGGGACGCCCGAGCCCGATGCGGCAGAGGCATTTGTTCGCCAGCTAACTGCGAAGAAGACCCGGTCTTCCACCAACGCGCCATCGCTTCCGTTGTTGGGGACTGATGATAGCGTAGATGAAAGGGCAACGATCGCTTTGGACCCGGCCTTGTTGACGTTCCTGGACAAATTGAAGAGGAAGAAGTTTCTGTCAGAGTGGGAAAATGCCGTTATTCAGCGATAGGGCTGCTATTTTGTGCCCCTTGTCACTTCGACCCGCGTTCGTGCCTATTCCCGGAACGCGCGATTGAAATAGTCGGCCATCGGTTTGATTAGATAAGACAAGGGCGTGCGCTCGTCGGTTTTGATCATCGCCTCAACAGGCATTCCGGGTAACAAAGCCTGGCCGTTCAGACGCTCGATCTGACCATCAATCGGGGCCAGCTCGGCCCGGTAGAACGTAAACCCGGTCTGTTCATCGGTGAATGTATCGGCCGACACGTTAAGAACCTGGCCGTCAATCTCTGGGGTTTCCCGCTGGTTGAATGCCGGGAACCTGAGTGCAACGGGTTGACCAACATGCAGCTGATCGACGTGAATGGCATCGACGCGGGCAGCAACCAGCAACGGGGTATCCTGTGGTACCACATACATCATGGGTTCGGCGGGCTGGATGACAGACTGAAGTGCAAAAACCTGACTGTCGTAAACTGTTCCGGAAACCGGCGCGCGGATATCCAGACGCGACAGCCGTTCTGCGAGGGACAGGCGTCGTTCTGACAGTTCCGAGACCTGTGTTTGCACGTCCCGCAGGGTGGTAATTGCTTCTTCGCGGCGGGTCGCCGTCAGTTCCAGGATCTGAATTTCTGTCGCCGCAATCTGGCCTCTCAGCCGGGCTACGGATGCCTCGAGGCTACCAATCTCACCGCTTAGGCTCGCTTCTTCGCGCTGTAGCGAAAGAACACGGCTGGCCTGCGTCAAACCACGGCTCAACAGGCTTTGTTGGTCTTCCAGTTCGTCCTGAATCAGCTCGACCTGACGTCGCAAGGAAACAAGTTGCGCCTTGGTTCCTTCGATCTCGCTTTCGATCTGGGCGCGCTGTTCGTTGAGTTGTTCGGTTTGCTTTGCCATGGATTCAAGCCGCGCATCAAACAGTCGTTGCTGACCGGCGATCAGGTCGGGACCAATATTGTTCTCTTGCTGGACTTCAAGCAGGCGTATGCCCAGATCTTCCGAAGACGTGCCGTCGCGCTCGGCCTCCAGCCGCGCCCGGCGCGCCAAAAGTTCAAAAAGCTGTGACACAACAATGGTCTGTTCTGAAAACAGGAACGTATCATCAAGCCGTAGCAGCAAGTCGCCACTGGTTACCACGTCACCGTCACGAACAAAGATTTCGCCCACGACGCCGCCATCGGGGTGTTCAACCACCTGCCGATTGCTTTGCACTTCGATCACACCAGAGGACACAATGGCCCCGGCCAATCGTGTTTTGACGGCCCAGGCACCCAAGCCACCAACCAGAATAGCAAGCGCGGCAAAGCCGACCATGGCCGGCACCCTGATGCGCCAAACAGGGCGCGTCATTTTCTGTGACTGATTTGCCATCACTCACCTACTACCGGGCTCAGCTTGCGCTTGATGGCGCCAGCATTCTGCACCATGGCGTTTAGAACCTCGTCACGGCTACCTGATTTTACAAGCTGGCCTTTTTCTACAACCGCCAAGTCGTCGCATTCCGAAATTGCCTGAGGTCGGTGCGTCATGATAATCGCTGATTTTCCTGCAGCCTTGAGCCCACGCACCGCAGCATTCAGGGCTTCGGTGCCATCTGCATCCAGTGCCGAGTTCGGCTCATCCAAGATCAGCAGAACCGGATCGCCATAAAGCGCCCGGGCCAACGCTATGCGCTGCTTTTGACCACCGGACAATTGACTGTCATTGCCTTCGAGAAAAGTATCGTAGCCTTTTTCCAAAGTCAGGATCAGCTCGTGCGCATTGGCTTTCTTGGCCGCGGCAACCACTGCTTCTGGATCCGGGTTTTCGGACATACGCGCAATGTTTTCGGCAACGGTGCCGTTGAACAGGGTCACTTGTTGGGGAAGATAGCCAATGTGACGTCCTAGATCGGTTGCATCATACTGGTCCAGCGTCGCGCCACCCAACCGAATTTCACCGGCCGCCGGAGGCCACAATCCCAACAGGGCTTTAGCCAGCGTCGTCTTTCCAGATCCGCTTTTGCCAATCACACCCAGCGCTTTGCCAGGTTCCAGGCTTAGGGTCACGTTGCGCAGCGTTGGAGTGTTTGAACCAGGTGGGATAACTGTCAGGGACTTGGCTTTGAGGTTCGCGGCAGGAACTGGCAGTTTGGTTCGTGCAACCTCAGGCGGGGTTTGGTCCAGGAATTTGTTCAACGAGGTCCAAGCAGATCGGGCACGTTCAATCACCCCCCATTGCCCGACAGCTTGTTCGACCGGCGCCAAAGCGCGACCCAGCAAGATAGACCCGGCGATCATTGCGCCCGGTGTCATCTCGTTCTGCAAGACCAGCCATGCCCCCAGCGCCAGCATTGCAGATTGCAAAAACAACCGCAGCGACTTGGTCAATGAGGTGAAGCTGCCTGTCCAGTCGCTGGCCGCGATAGTCTGGCTCAAGGCATTGGACCTTTGGCTCAGCCAGCGCAGCGTGACGTCCTCTTGCATGCCTTGCGAGCGTACGACCTCGGCCGCTTGTCTCGCGTGTTCGGAGAACGCGTTGGCCTTGGCTGATGCGGCCTGAGCCGCGGCCACTTTGCGATGGGTCAGAGCCTGGTTCAACAAGGCAATGATGACCAGCAAGGCGCCGCCTGTCACGGCAAGCCACCCCAACAGCGGGTGGAACAGAAAAATGGCGGCCAGAAAAACCGGTGTCCAGGGGATGTCCATCACTGCTAGCAAGACTGGCGACGAACACAGGTTCTGAATCGATTCAAGATCACGTAGCGCGGTTGCCGGGGCAGATCGTGCCTGCGGAAACAATGAGCGGCGCAGTGTCGCGTCAAAAACGCGCTCGTCCAGTTGCGACTGAAAACGCGCGCCAAACCGCGCGACGATACGGCCGCGGGCAAAATCGAGCATCGCCATCAATGCATAAAGCAGCGCAACCAGCAGGAATAGGGCGGTCAATGTCTCGACCGCGCGCGACCCGAGGACCCGGTCATACACCTGTAGCATGAACAAAGGACCCGTCAGCATCAGCAGGTTGACAAAAACGCTGAACAGAAACGCCAGGGCCAGAAAGGTGACGCCTTGATTGCGCACTTTGCGCAGCTCATGGCGCGGGGCCGTGGACATACCGGTTTCTGGTCTCAATGTTTTATTCCATACCAATCAGCACAGGCTTTGCGCCGTACCGCGTTTAGAAGGCTGGTTCAGCAATGCCAAGAATGTAATTCGTTTCGAGCAAAAAACCGCAGGTAATAAGGCCAGAAGGCGGCATCTTCTGGCCACATCAATCCTGTTGTTGCCAAGGCCCACATGAAGAAGCGGGAACGGCGCATACCGCCCCCGCACTTACCTTTAGGCCAGGGGATCGAAGCCAAGATCGGTCAGTTGTGCGAACAGCGGGCTGCTGTCATCCAGGATAGAGTTGTTGGGGTCCGCCAGCAGGTTGCTGCGGGTCAGATCTTCGGCCTGAATGCCCACCAAGGTGGTGATGTTTCCCCCGTTTCCAAGCACTTCTATCTCAAGGTTCCCACCGACTTCACGCAGTGCAAGATGGTCACCAGACAGCGCATTGAAATCAAAGCTGTCTTCTGACGGATCGAACCCTTCGACACGGGTTTGAACACCCCAGTTCCAATCAATTCCAACCACATCAACCCCAACGCCCAGTGTAACGACGACACCAGCGCCTGCACCGCCCGACCCGTTGTCAGGTGGTGTGCCGCCGTTGTCGTCAGGACCGGCTCCGTCGTCATAGATGCTGCCCGTCAGGTCGCCGGTGCGTGTCTGGAACCCGTCGATGGTCGCTCCAGCAGGGGCTTCCGGGGTTAACAGCTCCGTTCGGTCCACTAGCGTCACATCGTTTTGGTCAAAGCCGAAGGGCGACTCTAGGTTATCCTCCATCACCTGGTCGAAGTGAAACTCCACCAAACCCGGGATCAGGTCTGCTTTGGACACGCCGGTCAGGGTAAAGCTCTGACCGCTGGGCAGGGTCGAGATCACCAGGCCATCTGCCGTGTCTTCAACCGACAGACGTTCTCGCGTGCCAAAATAAAGGAAGCTGATTTTCATCGACTTGGGGTCGAAATTGTCGATCACTTCCGTTCGACCATATTCGTGGCTGCGGACATAGACAGTATCCGTTTCACGCGGGCCCACACCTTTTTCCCACGAGATCACGCCGCCCATGTCCTGCCGAAAATGTTCATTGCCGACAACACCAAAGCTGTCGATGGTCACGTCCTGGTAGGTCACGCCCTGCACAATCTGGGCGGCTTCCGACCAAGGGCTGTCGATCACGATTTCGCCTGTGGGCGATTTTGTTACAATCATGCCGTGGACTGAGGTGCCGCTGAAATCCAACTGATCAACTGCCGAGTTGAAGTCGGTTATGTCATCGGCGTTACTGTCGGCTTTGAACACGCGCCCGCCTGCCTCTGTGCTGCCCGTGGCTTCGGCGGGGTTTGATCCGTCAGCATCATAGGTCAGGGTATAGCCGCCGCTGTTTGGGGTCGAAATCTCTTGGCCGATTGCACTCGCGATCTCGTTCAGGACCGGCTGAGCATCCGTGGAGAAGTTGGCGATGCTCAGGTCTTCCAGGCCAAAACCAGTAAAGATGGTCTGCGTGGTCACGCCATCTACGGTGATGCTTACGCGTACAGTCTGACCCGGTGCGTTACCGGATTCTTCGAATATTTCGAAGTCGTTTGCAGCGACATCTGCGGCGATTTCGATGACATCGCCCATTCTCGGCATGAAACCATCAACAACTTGCCCCGGAGTGCCGTATCCGACAACCACATGCATATGGGTGTGTCCATGATCGCCACCGTGCCCGCCATCCGCATCAATCAACGTCGCAAGCTCGTCCCGGGCTGTGGCGTCCAGCGCATTGATGTTTCCGGCCTCCAGCATGGCGAGCGTGACGCCTTGCAAGGTGATCGTCTGATTGTTGGATGGAACCGCGATGATGACCGAGCCGTTCACCTCGGAGATCTCAAGCGCATCAGCGCCAATCCAATCAAAGAAGATCGTATCGGTTGCCGGAACAAAATCATCAACAACCACGCTGGAGCCCCACGCCCAGGTTACCACCACATCGGCGTTTTGCTTGGTTATCTCAGGGTTGTCGAAGGGGTTGCCTGATGCGTTTGGTCCTGGCGTTGGCTCGGGATCAGGATCGGGCGCTGGCTTAGGTTCAGGTGTGGGATCGGGGTTCGGCGTGGGGCTGGATGTGCCGTCGCCAATCAAACCAAGGATTTCTCCTGCGGCCGTTCCGTCCAGAATAGTGAAATTGTCTGCCGACAAGTCAGTCAGGGTCACTCCGGTCAGTGTCAGCGATTGCTGATTGGAAGGGATTGAAAACACAACAGAACCGTTCGTCTCGGTGATCACCAGATCCGCCGCCGATATCCAGTCGACAAAAATTGTATCCGCTGCCGGATCAAAACTGTCGATCTGAGTGTCCGACCCGTAAGACCATGTGAGCACAACATCGGCACTGTCCTTGTCGACATTTGCCGTGCCTCCTCCGTCAACATTTGTTCCGCCTCCGGTCGTCCCGCTGGGCGCGCCCAACCCTTCATCGCCAGTTTTCCGGTCGTCAAAAAACGCGATCATGTCGCTGACCGCCGGGCTGTCATAACCGCCGAACTGGTCGATGTATTGCAGGATCGACGTGCCGTATTCATCCGTCGAAACCGCGCCGCCCAGCAGTAGGTTGAGTGTGCCGTAGGCCCCGCGCAAATGGGCGGCGGCCAGTATCCCGGTCAGTGTCAATTCGATCGTGATTGTTGCGCCGGTCCCATCGGTATAGGTTGTAGTCTGGCCGATGAAATCGTTCAGGCTTTGCCCGGCATTCTGAAGGCCGTTCTCAATGATTTCCAGATTGTAGCCAAACGCTTCTTGGATGGCGACCGTCTGGGCCTCTTTCGTCATGAAACCGTCCAGCGAGTTAACGCCGTTTTTCCCAGTCCAAGTGCCGTCCCAGGTGTTGGTCGATGCCCCGTTGCCGTAGAATTCATCGTCGTCATAATAGCCCAGGTCAATCAACAACGCCTCGCCGAATTGAAAGCCGACGAACCCCAATGAGTTTGTCGAGCGATAGGCCATTGCCTCCCACTCGCTGTCGCTCAGATCCCCCCAACGGCCATAGCCGGGAAAGAAATCGGTGACAGAGCCTTGGGCCCATGTGTCAAGCTGCCAATCCTGAATAACGCCAGAGTCGTATCTGTCCCGATCCCAACCGGATTCGAATGCGAGAAGTGCAGAGAGAAATTGAGTGAAGGTGCCATCGGGCATGGTGATTAGTCCTCAACGTAAGATTGTATGTTCTACGAGCGGTAAAAGCGTAGATAACAACCCGAGGATTAAATGCACGTATATGATGCATTAATTTTTTCTCGTGCTTCCGACAGTCCTTTTCGGCGCGCCGGAATCGGCAAAAACGTGCGCATTGTAACTGATTTTAGGCAAGATTCTGTCTATCGTTTGCGCCCAGCCTGTCCATCATAAATAGGGTTGTGTATTGCTGCTTTGGCTGGAAAATCCAAATAAATGCGCGACCTTTGCCAGAATAGGTGGGGATCGGTTGTGTTTCAAAATACAATTTTAAGTTGTGCATCAAGCCGTGTCATCGGACACCAAGGCTATCGCTATGCAAAAGTTGAATCATCCCGCCCTTGCTTGGACAGAAAGCCAGAGATGCGGGATAACCCTTCCCTGAGGATATCAGATCCGTTTGCATAGCCGATGCGAACATACCCTTCCATGTTCAAGGCTGAGCCCGGTGTGAGCATGACGCCTGTTTCCTGTAGCAGCCTCACACAAAAGTCCCGAGAGCTGATCGGTAGGTCGTATTTCAGCAATGCAGTGGTTCCTGAGTCCGGTTTAACCCAGGATAGCTTGGGCTCTTGCGCCACCCAGGCCTGCAGGATTGCCAGATTTCCACGGGTTATCCTCTGGCTGCGTTCCAAAACCTTGCCTGCGTTTTCCAGCGCTAGCGCTGCAAAGTGATCATCGATCATGCCGACTGAGATCGTATCGTAGTCGCGATGGATCGTTACGGCCTCGATTATCTGTTTGGGGGCCGCGATCCAGCCCAAACGCAACCCAGCAAGGGAATAGGCCTTGGACATACCCGCAGTGCTGATGCCCTTTTCATAGATATCTGCAATCGATTCAGTCATGCCCGATCCGGTCTGGTCCGTGCCGCGATAGACTTCATCGCACAAAACCCACGCACCGGAAGCGCGAGCGATGACCGCGATGTCTTCCAGCATTGCCCGGTCCATCAGCGCGCCGGTTGGATTGTTTGGGTTGTTGAGTGCAATCAACCGCGTGTCTGGCGTTACCAAGTCGCGCAGCTCGTCGAGATTCGGGAGGAACGCATTCTCTTCGCGCAATTGCAGCTGATGCACATCTGCGCCGATGCTGGCAGGGATTGAATAATGCTGTTGATAAGTTGGTACAATGGCCACCACTCGATCCCCGGTCGAGACTAGGGTTCTGTGCACCAACATATTTGCACCAATTGTGCCATGGGTGACGATGATGTTTTCGACAGATTGGTCGTCATACAAGGCGGCGATGGCCCGGCGCAGACGGTCAGACCCTTCGATTGCGCCATAGGTCATCTTCATGTCCAGAAGATCCGACAGATCGTTTGCATTTCGGCCGGTCAGTGTGAGCAGTTCCTGGATCGTCAGGCTTTCCACACATGTTTCTGCGAGATTCCAATCGCATCTGGTTTCCCATTCGTTCATCCAGATTTCGACGCCAAATGGCTCAATTCTCATGGGAAGTGCTCCTTTGCGTCGGCCAAGTTACCCTTGGGACATCAGTGTTTCGAGCTGCGTCAGAAGATCCTTGCTGACGGCGACGCCTTTGGCCTCGGCGTCGGCACGGTTTTTCAAGCGCCCGTCACCGGGAACTCTTGCGTCACCATTGCCTTCTATCTCGGAACAGATCCGAGAAATGTAGTCGTCAAAGGCAATATTGCCAAAACGGGTTGGATCGATCACAATCAATGTCGCGCCGCCTTTGATGTTCAGTGCGCCGTGTGCTTCGCGCTGCTCATTATCGACCGAGAGTGCCCCGCCCGCCAAGGCCGCTCCCAGAACTTCGATGAGAAAGGCGATGGCTGCACCTTTGTGCGCGCCAAACGGTAACAAGCTGCGGGTTTCCAAAATGGCATCGGGATCAGCGGTTGGGTGCCCTTGCGCGTCCAGACCGGCAGGTTGAGGCAGTGTGTGACCTTCGGCGGCGGCCATCTTGATATCCATCAAGGCAATGGTTGATGAGGCCTGGTCCCAGACCACAGGTGCGGCACCGTCGCGTGGGCACGCAAAAGACATCGGGTTGGTGCCGAAAACAGGGCGCAAACCGCCGTGGGGCACGACCAGTGACAATGAATTGACGACAGCGAGTGCAACAAGTCCGGCTTCGGCAAATGGCTCTGTGTCGAAACGTAGGGCCCCAAGGTGATGACAGTTGGCGCAGGTAAAGGCCGCAATACCGTTCTGACGGGCAAGTGCGATCAGGTCTTCGCGGGCTTTATTGGCCGCGATCTGATAGTAGCCATTGTCGCCATCTCCACGAAGTACGCCGGATGCAATGCGTTCAATCGTCGGGGTTGCATTGGCATTGGCGTAACCCGAAGCGAAGCTTTGCACATAGAACGGCAGGTTCCGCAGGCCATGACTGCGCGGGCCATCCCGTTCCGAGCACATTACGATGTCAGCGATCACGTTGCTTCCGTGGTCATCCATGCCTGCAGACATCAAGATCGATTTGGCCAGTGCCCGCACTTCAGCGAGGGAGAGCAGTTGCGTTGAGTTCATAGTCAAATGAGGATTTCCTGTCTGTTCAGATGGCAAAGTGACCGTGATGGTGCCTAATCTTCATTCGCACTTTAACCTGATCCTCTGGTTTTGAAAGATCGCTTAAGGGCCCATTCCAAACGGGGTTCACCCGCCCCAGAACTCTGGCGCCTTAGTCGTTACAAGCCCGTCAAAGCCTAAAAGGAATGCTTGGTAACTAGGTGGTGAGCCCACATGCAGAACAGATCGATCAGACTATACGCGACCTGATTTCAAACGATCGCCTTCAATCCATAGATCGGTGATCGGTTGCGAAATGGTTTTGTGCGACGCTTGTTGCCTGTGCAGTGGTTTGTATGTCTGTTTGAAAGTGCCTGCTTTCGTTTTGTGAAGTTTCGGCGAATTGCGAAACTTATGCGCATATTCATTGACGCGGGCAGAAGACGGGGTGCTTTGTTTGTCAACTTGAGCTATGACTTGGTGGCGTCTTCGCGACGTGTTTCCCTAAAATTTTTTACTTCCACTAAATTATTTTTGACCTTTTGCCCTTGATCCGGTTGAATGCCCGACAATTTGGATTTCTTAGGAGACAGGGCATGAACGCTCCGACGGCGCGCGACAAGGCCAAGCCCAAAGGGCAACCCACCGAGCTGGGTCAGGCGATACGCCGACGGCGCAAGGCAATGGGGTTGACGCTTGACCGGGTTGCTCAGACCACAGACCTGACCACGGGGTTTCTATCGCAAGTCGAGCGCGGTTTGAGCTCACCTTCCCTCAGTTCGCTGATGTCAATTGCAGCTGCGCTTCAGACAAGTATAGAGAAGCTACTCAGTGTGCCTGAGGTCTTTACCGAATACGTGGCTCAGGACAGTAGGCAGACCTATTCGCTGGGCACAAGAGGTCGGTTTTATGAAAAACTTGGACCGGGTTTCGCGGGTGCATTGTTCAATCCGCAGATAGTTCACCGTCCGCCAGGTCATGTGTCAGAAAAGATGTGTCACGACGGCGAGGCGTTTTGTTATCTGATCTCAGGTCGGTTGGAATATCATCTGGGTAAAAAAGTATTTATCATGTCTCCGGGTGACGTGGTTCACCACGATACGTCTGTTCGTCATTTTTCGGTTGTTCTGGGGGATGTAGAAGCCGTGGAACTTTGGGTAACCACTTCACCTATAAACGATTCCGGTGCTCCTACTGGTTAAAGCACAAGTCTAGTCTGCGGCTTTGCGGGGAGGTCGCAGTTGCAAAATTTCACCTGTGACTAAAAAAAGCTTTAGTAAAATTAAGAATCATCTATGGTCGCCTCAAGCAAATCTTTTGTTTGCGGGAGGAGAATAGAATGAAGATGAAAACGGTATTGGGAGCAACCGTTGCCGCCACTCTGGCACTGCCAGCACTGGCACAGGAACGGGGCGGGACACTGAACTTTGCGCGTTATGACGGCTCGCGTTTGATCGATCCGATCTATGCGGATCGCAACCCTGATATCTGGATGGTCGGCAGCCTGTTTGATACGCTGTTGCGCGGCACTGCCGATGGCAATTCGGTCGAACCGGGTTTGGCGGAAAGCTTCTCGGTGTCAGAAGATGGCAAGACCGTTTCGATGACATTGCGCGAGGGTATCCTGTTTGCGGATGGTTCGGCTATGTCCGGTGATGACGTTGTTTTTTCCCTCGACCGTGCGCGCAATCCTGATCTAAGCCCTTGGGCTGGTCTTTTGGGGTCGATCGACACTGTGTCGGCGGATGGCACTGCAATCACGATTGCACTGAAAAGCCCTGACCCGACGATCCTTTCGATGCTGGCCACGTTCAACACTGCAATCGTGTCAAAAGCTGCGTTTGAAGCAGCGGCCGGTGAAACGGATCAGGACAAATCCGCTGCAATCTTTGCTGCAAAAACTGCAGGTGTCGGATCCGGCCCGTTCTATCTTTGCGGTTTCGAACAGGGTTCATCGATGGATTTCTGTGCCAATGAAAACTACTGGCGCATGGGCGCAGACGGGAAGCCGCTGCCTTATCTGGACAGCGTACATTTTGAGATCATTCCAGACGATGCGACCCGAATTTTGAGCCTTCAGGCTGGCGAAGTGGATGCGGCCGAGTTCATTCCGTTCAGCCGCGTTTCCGAGCTTGAGGCCGACCCGAACATCGACATGCAGCTCTACCCGTCCACACGGATCATCTATTCGCCGATCAATACCCGTGAAGCCCGCGCCGATGGCTCACCCAACCCGCTGGCTGATGCCCGCGTGCGTCAAGCGCTGAATTACGGGACTAACAAAGAGGCTCTGATCGGGCTGGTGCTGCATGGTGCGGGTCAACCGATGAGCTCGCCTTTGATGGCAAAGGCAACACAATATGCCGACGATCTGAGCCCGCTTTATGCCTATGATATGGCAAAAGCCAAAGCGCTGATGTCTGATGCCGGGGTAGGCGAGGGTACGCAGATCACGTTTACGACGCTGGCCGGATCAGCCGATGACGCCACCATCTTTGCGGCGTTGCAGCAGATGTGGGCGCCGCTGGGCATTGATCTGGTGGTTGAGCAAGTCGATGGTGCAACGCGCGGTGCCAAGAACCGTTCGGGTGAATTCGACATCCACACATATGGCTGGGTTAATGATGTGAACGATCCAAGTCAGGTTGTCGGCTGGTTAGGGCATACGCCAACAGCCAAGGCGGTTGGAACCGGCTGGGAAAACGCCGAATTCAACACTCTGTTTGACGAAGCGGCTGGGGAAATGGATGCCGATGCCCGCAAAGCCAAATTCGCTCGGATGCAGGAGCTTTATGCCGAAGCGGCCCCTTTGCTGTTCATGTATGAGACTCCCTTTGCAGTCGCGTTGGGATCAGCGGTTGAAGGTTATGTTCAGACACCGCTGGGCAATAACATCTTCGACGAAGCAACCGTCAGCCGTTAACAGCGGATGACCGTACCCCGCCGGAGAGGTGCGGCGGGGTATTAGTGCGGAGCGAGCTGTGTCCAGCCTGACCTATATATTCAAACGACTCGTGATGATGATCCCGACCTTCTTTCTGGTCATGATCATCATTTTCCTTCTGGTGCGCCTCTTGCCCGGCGATCCGGCCATTGCCATGGCGGGGGATCGTGCGTCTGACGCAGATATTCAGGCAATACGCGAACGGTTGGGCCTGACCGAGCCGATGCTTGTGCAGTTCTGGCTGTTTCTCAGCAACACGGTTCAGGGCGATCTGGGTCAATCAATCCTGATGCGCACGGATGTGATCGATGTTATCGCAGATCGTCTGCCAATCACCGTGTTCCTGACGATTTACTCGGTTGCACTGTCGCTGCTGATTGCCGGACCGCTGGCCTTTGTTGCGGCCCTTAATCGTGGGCGCTGGCCAGATGCGGTAATCCGCACCGTGTTCCAGATCGGGTTGTCGATGCCGGTATTCTATATAGGGCTGGTCCTTCTGACATTTTTGGCAGCACAGTTGCGACTGTTCCCGGTAGGTGGCTATGGCGACACCTTCGGCGAAAGGCTTTATCATCTGTTCCTGCCGTCTATCACAGTCGCGCTGTACACATCGGCCATTATCATGCGGAATCTTCGTAGTGCGGTTATCGAGGTTCTCGATGCCGAATACGTCCAGTTTGCCCGCACCAAAGGGTTGCCGTCGCGGTTGGTTCTTGGGCGCCATGTGTTGCGAAACGCGCTGATCTCGACCGTTACGTTGCTGGGCCTGTCCATTGGCAATCTGATGAGCGGCACTTTGGTTACCGAAACCGTGTTTGCAGTACCCGGGATGGGCCGGTTGATGCTTGAGGCGATCTTTGCCCGTGACTACCCCCTGATCCAGGGCCTGACGTTGACATTTGCCATTCTGGTCTCGTTTGTCTTTCTGATGACCGATCTGGCTCAAAGCCGCCTTGACCCAAGGATGCGTCTGCAATGAGTGACGCCGTTTTCACCCGCGCACAGCCGTCTCGTATCCGGTTGGCGTTGCGCAAACCGGGATTTGTTGTCGGAATTCTGATCATAGGGTTTTCAGTGATGCTGGCCCTTTTTCCCGGGATTTTCGCGCCGTATGATCCCAACGCCATTGACTATCTGGCCGTGCGTCAACCTCCTTCCTGGACCCATCCGTTTGGGACCGATCTGTTGGGGCGGGACAGTCTGTCCCGCGTGATCTGGGCGTATCAGGTGAACATGCAGATGGCGGTTCTTGCGACCGTGTTTGCACTTGTGATCGGTGTCGTGGTCGGAGCGCTTGTCGGCTACTACCGAGGGATCGCGGATCTGATTTTTGGGCGCGTCGTTGATGCGGTCATCACTTTCCCATTCCTGGTTCTCGTTATTGCCGTGGTTGCGGTCCTTGGGCCAGGATTGATCAATATGTACATCGCCATCACCTTGGTGGGATGGGTTTACTACGCGCGCCTGATGCGGGCCGAGGTGATCGCACAGATGGGCAATGACTATGCCGCTGCTGGCATCGTCATGGGTTACTCGGATCGGCGTATCATCTTTCGCCACCTGCTGCCCAATGCGATTACGCCGGTGATTGTCTATTGGATGACCGATATGGCGTTGGCGATCTTGTTGGGATCGTCGCTGGGGTACCTTGGGCTTGGCGCTCAGCCACCTCAGTCGGAATGGGGGGTCCTGATCGCGGAAGGGCGCAACTTTATCTCCACCGCCTGGTGGCTCAGCCTGATGCCCGGCATTGCGATTGTCCTGACTGGGCTAGGGTTTTCATTGTTGGGTGACGGGCTGGCTGATTTGCTGAGACCACGAGGATGAGCATGGAAGATCAAAAGCCAATCCTTGAAGTTAATGAACTCAACACGACGTTTCATAGAAATGGCCGCGCTCTTCCGGCTGTGCGGGATGTCAGTTTTAGTGTCGCACGTGGTGAAGTTCTGGGACTGGTTGGCGAAAGTGGATCCGGCAAAAGTGTTACCCTGCGTTCAATCATTGGGCTTGCACGGCGTTACGGAGACGTGACGGGACAGGTCCGGTGGAAAGGGAGTGATCTTGTGGCTAGGCCGGATCGCGTGCTGCGCCACATTCAGGGCCGCGAGATCGCAATGATCTTTCAAGAGCCAATGACCTCGCTCAACCCGCTTTTGACCGTTGGACTTCAGCTGGAAGAGAGCCTGCGCGCCCATACCGATCTGCAGCGTAAGGCGCGACACGACAGGGCGGTCGAAATGCTGGATTTGGTCGGCATACCGTCGGCCGCGCAGCGACTGAAAGACTATCCGCATCAGTTCTCGGGTGGGATGCGTCAGCGTGTGATGATTGCCATTGCTTTGGCGGCGAACCCTAAGCTTTTGCTGGCGGATGAACCCACCACCGCGTTGGATGTTACCATTCAGGCGCAGATTCTTGATCTGATCCTGCGGCTTGCGCAGGACATGGATATGGGTGTGGTTCTGGTGACGCATGATCTTGGGGTTGTGGCCCAAACTTGCGACAAACTTGCTGTTATGTACGCAGGGCGGATCGTCGAGCAGGGTCCGGTGCGCGACGTTCTGCGCGCGCCGGCCCATCCCTACACCGTCGGTCTGATGCGTTCCGTGCCAGAAAACCTGCCACCACGCACACCGCTCTATTCTGTGCCAGGCGTGCCACCCAGCTTGGATGCCTTACCGACGGGCTGTGCTTTTGCACCGCGCTGCAGCTCGTGTATCGAGCCGTGTTTGCAAGACCGACCGGCGCTGACCCTGATCACGGATAGACGTCAGGTTGCGTGTTTCAATCCAGTTACCAACGCCAAAGGAAACGTTGCATGACTGCTGTGATGCAAATTCGCGATCTGCACCTCAGGTTTCCGACCGGTCGAAGCCTTGCCGATTTTGTAACGGGCCGCCCGGGGCGTGAGGTTAAGGCTTTGAACGGTGTCGATCTGGATCTGAAGCGTGGCGAGACATTGGGTGTCGTTGGTGAATCAGGTTGCGGTAAATCCACGCTCGCGCGGTGTATCGTGCGCCTGCATACCCCAAGCGAAGGGTCGATTGAATTTGAAGGTCAGGACATCTTTGGCAAGGCGTCTCGCGACGATCGCAGCTATAATCGCCGTGTCCAGATGATGTTTCAGGATCCATATTCGTCACTCAATCCTCGGATGACGACTGGTCAGATACTGACCGAGGCTTTGAAAGTGCATAATATGCGCCCGGAAGCCGACATCCCCGCACGTGTGGCTGAACTGTTAGATCTTGTGCGCCTGCCGCAGGACGCGCAGGGCAAGCTGCCGCATGAGTTTTCGGGCGGCCAACGCCAGCGCATCGCCATCGCGCGCGCGCTGGCCGTCGAACCCGAGGTTCTGATTGCCGATGAGCTGGTTTCGGCACTTGACGTTTCGGTGCAGGCTCAGGTCGTCAATCTGTTGCTTGAGTTGCAGCAGGAACTGGGTCTGACAATCCTGTTTGTCGCCCATGATTTGCGTTTGGTTCGCCATGTGTCGAACCGGGTTGCAGTAATTTATCTTGGCCGGATCGTTGAAATCGGCGACAGTGAAACGTTGTTTTCTGCCCCGTCCCATCCGTATAGTCAGGCGCTTTTGTCTGCGGCCCCATCGTTGAACCCCGACAACCGAGGCGCTGTGACCCGGCTGGAGGGTGAACTTCCTTCGCCTCTGAACATGCCAAAGGGTTGCCCTTTCCATATCCGTTGTCGCCATGCGAACGATGTTTGCCGGAAGGACGTGCCCGCTTTGCAACCCTTCGAAGGCCGAGGCGAGGTCGCCTGCCACCATGTCAAAGAGATAAACGCTTATGCTTGATGCCCGCGACCCGGATCGTAGACCCGTCATTTCGGCGTTGCGCCAGGAAATGTTGCAACGCGGTTTGGATGCGTTCATCTTGCCCAGATACGATGCGCATCAGGCTGAATATGTAGCGCCCCATGATGAACGGTTGGCTCATGTTACCGGTTTTACGGGATCGGCGGGCATGGCTATTGTTACGCCACAAACGATCGCTTTGTTTGTTGATGGCCGCTACGTGGTTCAGGCTGGCAACCAATGTGCCGATCCGATGTTCTCGCACCATCATTTATACGATGAACCGCCCGAGAACTGGCTGGTTTCCGTGGCGCAACGGAGATGGAAAATCGGCTTTGACGCGATGCATCTACCGCCGGTTTGGTATGATCGATTTGCTGACGCTTTGACGCGCACAGACGCTCAACTGGTGGCCGTACGGGAAAATCCGGTTGACGCTGTCTGGCTCGATCAACCCAAGTCGCCTGAGGGGTTGATCGAACCGTTCCCATTACAGTTTTCTGGCAAAACTACGGTGGACAAGATCGCGGATCTGGTCGCCGAAATGCAGAGACACGACGTCGAGGTTTTTGCCGAAACTCAGCCAGACAATATTGCATGGCTATTGAATGTTCGCGGGTCTGATGTGGCGTTCAATCCGGTTCCTCAGTCTTTCCTCTTGGTCGAACGATCTGGCAGGGCCCATTGGTTTGTGTCGGACCAAAAATTGAATGCCGATGGCATGGATCACCTGCCAGAAGATGTGACCGTTCACCCGCCCGAAACTTTTCTGCACTCGCTGGCCGACTACGTGGAACCGGGGCAGGGTGTTCTATTTGATCCTGATTTCTCTCCGACAGCCCTGCGGATGGTATTGGAAAAGGAAGGGGCCAATCCTGTTCCAGCCGGAAGCCCGCTGACTGCGGCAAAGGCGCAGAAGAATTCGATCGAATGTGAAGGTCTGCGCGCCTGCCATGTCGAAGATGGCGTGGCCTGGATCGAGTTTTGCGCCTGGTTGGCCACCGAGGTTCCCGCGCGCGCAAGCGTGCAGGGATGGGTGACCGAGCATGAAGCCGAAGAGAAAATCCTGTCATGTCGTCGCGCAAGGCCTGGGTTCTTGGGCGAAAGCTTCACCACGATCTCGGCTGCAGGCGGGAACGCCGCAATGTGCCACTATGCCACCGAGCCGGGAAACGCAGTGCCCATCCTGCCGGATGGGACCTACTTGTTGGATTCAGGTGGTCAATACGACACCGGCACTACGGATGCGACGCGCAGCTTCTCGTTCGGTATTACCAGGCCCGAGGGGTTTGATCAGGCTTACACCGCAGTGTTCAAAGCGTTTCATGCGCTGGCGACACTCCGGTTCCCGCTTGGCACGCAAGGTCACCACATTGACGCGATTTGCAGGCGTCCGCTGTGGGATTTGGGTTTGGACTACGACCATGGAACTGGGCATGGCATCGGGCACCGGCTGTCGGTTCACGAACATCCACAGCGTATTGGAAAACCCTATAACCCGGTGGATTTGGTTCCCGGCATGATCCTATCGATCGAGCCCGGATATTACGACGCCGACAGGTTTGGTATTCGTATCGAAAACCTGTTTGAAATCATCGAGGCGGATGATGGGTTTTTTGAGTTCTCAAACATGACCTGGATTCCAATTCAAACAGACATGTTGCTGATCGAGCATTTGACCCGCGCTGAGATCGACTGGATCAACAGTTATCATGCGAATGTCTTGGAATATGTCGGATCACGACTGTCCCCAGAGGCCTATGACTGGACCAGCCGGGCCTGTGCCCCGATACCAAGGTAAATTGTGGATCAAACAAAGGTCACGTTTGCCTTTTGTTATGGCTGGCTTTCAAGGGTAGTGAGGCGGGAGGCTATGTGCGAGCCGCTTCGAATTCTGTCCAGGCCTTTTCAAAGGCGTCAAAGTCAAAACCTTCGACCCGGGCTGGATCGAGAACAAGCTTTTCATTTGCTAGTAGTGTGTGAATGGCCGCGGCCAAATTGGGAATGTCGGCGTTAGGGATGATCAACGCACCATGGCGGTCGGCATGAATCAAATCTCCGTCTTTGACGACCATGCCAAAGACACGAACAGGCGTTCCAATTTCTCGAACGTGAACAAAGCCGTGGCTGGGGCCTATTGAACCAGCGATGACCGGAAAGTTCGGAGGTAAATCCCCAAGATCGCGCATGACGCCGTTTGTCAGTGCGCCGGACAGGCCAAAGCCCTTGTGCACGGTCGTATTGATCTCACCCCAGAAGGCACCAACGGCGTTTTCGCCGTCCAAGTCTTCGACCACCGCAACACCGGGGCGTGGTCCTTCTGCCATGTGGCGATAATAATCCATGCGGCGGGCTTTGATGACATCCGCCGGTTCCGTTGGTGGGTTTACGGCGGCGATGCGGGCGGTTCGGGCATAGCCGACAAGCGCGCCGGCGTCGAGGTCGCTGCACAGCACAGTGCCTTTTGTGAACCGGTCAAAGCCACGTCCACCTTGTGCCACTTCGATTGCATTGCATACGGTGGGCGTGTCAACCTTTCTCAGAAGCGTCAACAGATCATCGTTCATCATCAACATCCTTTAGCCAGCAGCGCAGGGCCTGCGTGGTCTCAGCGGGGTTTTCCAATGTCGGCAAATGTCCTGCGCCATCAATGATCACAAGTTTGGACCGGGGCAGAAGATCGTGCATCAATTCATGCCGCGCTATCGGGCAAAGCATATCTTCGCGGCCGCACAGCACCAACGCGGGCTTGTCGAACTGGCGCAGAGTTTCGGTCTGATCCGGGCGATCCCGCAGCGCGATTGACTGCTCGCAAAACACCTGAGGCCCCAGCTCCAATGCCATGTCCATACACAGGTCGAGGATTTCGGCCCGATTGTCGCCGTGGCTCAGGTAGTTTGGTTTCATTTCATCCCGCATCACGCTGTCCAACTGGCCCGCGCGCGCGCGCTGGATTTGGGGGGCGCGACGGTCCTGAACCTCTTTGATCTCGGCCAATGGGTTTGTGTCAAGCAAAGCCAATCCGGCAACCTTTTCCCGAGCCTGGCGCACGATTTCCATCGCAACGATGCCCCCCATAGAAAGTCCACACAGCGCAAAACGCACGGGCGCTTGCTCTAACACGCGTGCTGCGATCCCGGCCATTGTTGTGTCACCTGACAATGCCGGAACTAGAACGGTGCGCTCGGTAGAAAATACCTCGATCTGCGGTGTGAACAGCCGGCCATCACACATCATGCCCGGCAACAAGACCAGAGGTGTCATTCACGCCCCCGAAACGGATGCGGCTCCTTCCGAGAGAGCCGCAAGCTTGGCATAGGCAATTGACGGATCGACCGCGCCAAAGCCTGCGAAGGTCCCAAACCCGCAATCGCTGCCAGCAATAACCCGCTCGGTGCCGACGATGTTAGTAAAGCGTTGGATACGCTGTGCCACAAGCTCAGGGTGTTCCACGAAATTCGTGGTCGTATCCACGACGCCGGGCACCAAAACCTTGTCATCCGGGATGTCATCTTTGCGATCGCGGAAAACCGTCCATTCATGGCCGTGGCGGGGGTTGGACGTTTCGAACAGCACATATCGTGATTTCGTGGCCATCAGCGTATCAAACATTTTGGACATCGGGATGTCGCACAAGTGTGGGCCCTCGTAGTTGCCCCAGCAGATGTGGATCCGAACACGATCAGCCGGCACGTTTTCGAGGGCGTGATTCAAGGCATCCACATGTGTCTGCGCAACCTTGACGAATTCGTCATCTGACAAGTCGGTGAAGAGCATATGGCGCGACAAAGCAAGATCTGGGCAGTCCAGTTGCACGTCCAACCCTGCGGCGACGATCGTCTCGTATTCCTCTTTCATCGCGTCGGCCAGCGCTGTCAGGTAGGCTTCGCGCGTTTTGTAAAAGTCATTCTGCAGGAAAAGGGAAATCACGCCGGGGCTTGCCGCATTCATAAATCCGCGCGACACGCCGTGCTTGGCCATTGCTGCTTTCAGGTTCGCAATGTCCTTGTTCAGCTCATCCTGCCCTTTCGAGCGGACCTCGCCGGTGCACATGGGCCTGGCGTATTGCGGGGTGCCACCCTGATCCGCCAATCGCTGCAGGAAGCTGGGGAACAGCTTTAGGTCAGCTGGTGCGTTTCTGGGGCTATCGCCCGAAAACCCGGTGTAGCGATCTTTGACATAAGTGGCATAGCTGATCTTGGAGGTCTCGCCATCCGACACGATGTCGATCCCGGCCGACTTTTGCTGCTTGACTGTGTCGGATACTGCTGATGTCATGCAGGCATCAAACGCCGCCATGTCATAGGGTTCTTCACGTTCACGGGCAAAGATGAAATCCACCACCTCTTGTGTGCGTGGCAGCGACCCGACATGTGTTGTTTTTACTGGCATGGAAATCTCCTTAAATCTTGCGGGCCATTAATACGGTGTGGCGTTCCGTTTCAGGGTCCATGGCCAGGAACCCCGTCATGCGCAGCCCGTTTTCTTCGAGACAAGAGGCATAGCCCGCAGGCGAAAGCGACGCGTGATACACCAGTTCGGTACCAACCGTGCCGTGTGTCTCACCCGCACCGGGACCGACGGTCAGCATCAACATGCCGCCAACGCGCAGATGACGCGACATGCGGGCGATACAGTCTTGTTGTTCATCTGCAGTCAGATGGAAAAAACTGTTCCAGGCGATGATGCCGTCGAACAGCTGACCCAGTTGGAAATCGCGCATATCCGCCTGAACCCAGTCGCCTTCTGGCCAACGTTTTCGTGCAATCGTCAGCATGGCTTCGGAAAAGTCGACGCCGGTGACGGTGAACCCTTCGGCCTTGAACCAACGTGCAATCGGCTCGCCGGTGCCACAGCCCAAATCCAGAACATGATCGCCCGGCTTCAGGCTTGCAGTGAAGCGCGTCAACCAACGCGCTTCAAACAACGCGCGCGAGCGTGTTGCATCATATGCAGCGGCCTGTCGCTCATAGACGGCGTAGGTGTCTTGGGGATCGGCGCTCATCCTGTCCAAGTTGCTCCAGCCGGATCATTGGTTGCGGTGATGCGGTACATTCCGGCATGGCCGGTCATTGATGGCGCGGCGCTGTAGCGTTCTCCCGGCAGCACCAGTGCGGTATCTCCGCTTGATATCGTCGTCTCATACCCGTCGACGGCGATGCGCCAGTGCCCGCTGGCGGGCATCAGAACAACCGGTTTGTCGGCCTTGACCGGCGCGGTGATGCTGGACCCGCGCCCAAGGAAATCGACCTCGAACCCCGGCTTGTCTTTGATCACCCCATTTTCGCCAATCACAACGGCGCGCTTATTGGCAGACAATGCCATCAGATCCCAGTAGCGGGCGACGTATTTGTCCACAACCTCTTCTACAGGAACCTCCGGGAACGCCTTCAACTGCTCCTCTGTCAACAACGGCATCGGGTGCACGTTGTTCGGCAGTTCTTCGCCCTTTTTCGAGTCATACAGAACGCCATTATCGCCCAGCATCAGCCCGTGCGCTTGCGCGTCTTCGATCACCTGAGGTGCCCATGTGACACCGCCACCGGCATCGTCACCGCCCAGGATTGCCATGATCATCCCATAGTCTTGGCCGACGTTTTCGAAGCCGCGAAAGATGCCGGTTGGAATGTCGAAAATATCGCCTTCTTCGGCAATGAACTCACCCGCTGTGCCGTGCAGGCCCCAGAAGAACCGCCAGCGACCTTTGGCGACGAAGAACACCTCGGCCGTGGTGTGACTGTGCAGTGAATTCCGGCAGTTCGGTGGCTGACCGGCCGCACCGATATTGAAACCGATCTTGTCCGTGATGTGGACATGTTGATCGGGGCTTTCGGAGACGCCGCCTCCGATGATGGTAAAGTTCTCTTTTTGGTCCGACCCCGGGGTGTGGGCGTCAATGAACGCTGTCTTGCAGGGTTTCAACTCGCCATAGCGGACGATGCGTTGTTGAATGGTGCTCATGTCAAATCTCCTTGGAATTGGGGGTGTTGGGATCACACCCCGCGCCCCGGAGGACGATTATTCAGCCGCCGCGCCCGCAAACTGGCACGATGCGCGTGAAAGCGTCGCGCGGCCTGGCTGGCATCCAGATATGCAACCTTATAGGACACTCAGACATCCCCGGTTTGCAGAAGGATTTGTTTCCAGATGGCAACGTCGTCATACAGGCTGAATTCCCGGCGGAGCCCCCATGGCCCAAATTCGGCATGTGACATGCCCATGATGTGAACGTTGGCACCGGTTGGTCGACCAAATGCGCCCCATCCGTCATGCGCCCCGTCCAAGGACCAACGGATCGCCGCCCGAGGGGGCATCATTCCGCCCTCCATGCCAATCTGGTGATGGATTTTAAAGGTCGCGTTGGGGAATGACGAGCGGAGGCCGACCCAGAACCGGCTGGCAGCCTCTCGGCCAATGGCCTGTTTGGACCCGGCATATTCACCGATCACTGCCCGATCGTAGTCCGCGAGGATGTGATTGAAATCCTTATTCATAATGCGGGTCAATGTGTCTGCATATTGTGCGCCCCAGGCATTATCATTGCCGGTTCCGTGGTACCCGCCGTCCACATCGATGTCTGGTGTGAAAGGTCGTGCTGCCTTTTCCGGCCCGCCTTCGGCGGCGATCAGGTCGCGGGTATAGTCTTTCGGCTCAAACCCTAGCTGGCGCACCAGGCCACCATAGTCCCGAACAAGCCATTCATCATAGATGGTGTCGCCCGTTGCGGCACAATCAGCGATCACGCGAACAGTCCATTTGCGACCGCTGGCTTTGCCGAACTGGCCGTCCTGCAAATGCGTGGCAGTCGTCAGCAAACGGTGCGACGACAGGTACCCGTGCTGTTCCGAATTGGACCATATCACATCTTCGGCCATCAGCTGCCTGTCCGGAAACTCGTGGCATGTGGCCATCGTGGCCGCGATAACGCCCTGATTGCCCCGGCTAAGACCCATGGGTGTCCGCACTGGAATTTCGGGTGCGTAATAGCGGTTCAATGTCTCGGTCCCGCGATCTTCCCAGATCTCTTTGGTGATGCCGATGATATAGTCCGGAAAGTCTTTCCACTTTGTTGCGTATGTCATGTGGTGAAACCTTTTGGCTTTCTGGCCGAACCCCTGATTTTGAGGGGTCCGGGTATCTGAATGCGTTCCGAGGCAGCGCCCCGTTCAATTCTGGCAAGCAAGACATCAACTGTTGCCGTGACCATCTTGTTGATGGGTTGGCGAATGGTTGTCAGGTCGTAAGCGGGCCACGCCGCAATCGGGACATCATCATAGCCGACAATGCTGACGTCATTGGGAACCGACAGCCCCAGTTCAAACCTCAACGTGTCCATAACAGCAAAAGCCATATGATCGTTGCCGACAAAAATTGCGTCTGGCCGGTCCGCAACACTACAAAGCTTTCGGGCAATCGCCGACGCCTCTTGCTGATTGTACTTACCGTCCTCGACAGTGAAGGGCGCAAGATCGTGTTCTTTCAACCCTTCTACGAACCCACGCATACGCTCCAGGCCGGTTGAGGAGTCCTGCCAGCCCGAAATATGCGCTATCTTCTTATGCCCGGCAGAGGCCAAAAAATGAGCGACGGCACGCGCGCCTTCGACATTGTCCGAGGTCACCTGCGCCAGATCTCCGGTTTCCTGCCCTCGGTTGAACATGATCACAGGGATACCAGCGTCGTCGCAGCGTTTGGCAATGTCGTTCGACATGTCGACCGAAGCGGTGATGATTCCGTCAACCTGATAGGACATCAGCTCTTCGACGATCTGGCCGACGCTATCGTCGTTCTTGGCCATAAACAGCAGGATGTGATAGCCGCGTTCCTTCAGAGCGCGGTCCAGATACTCTAGCGCCATCGGGTAGAATTGGTTTTCCAGATAGGCGACGACCACACCGATCACCCGGCTTTTACCCGTGATCATCGCGCGCGCCAGAGTGTTTGGGCGATACCCCAAATCCTCGGCTGCCTTCATGACTTTGTTACGGGTTGTTGCTGACGCCGATGCGCCGGGGGTGAAGACGCGGCTGACCGCCGACTGGCTGACACCGGCCCGGCGCGCGACGTCAGATGATGTGACCTTATCCACCATCAGCCTGCCGTCCATCCGCCATCCACCAGCAATGCCGTGCCGGTCACAAGGCTTGCCGCATCCGATGCCAAATACACAGCAGCGCCCGTTAAATCGCTAAGTTCGCCAACGCGCCCGAGCTTTATCTTGTCTTCAATCCAGGCCCGCCGTTCGGGTATGGCCAGTGTTTGCTCACCCAAAGGCGTGCGGATGAAGGTCGGAGCGATGGTGTTGACACGTATGCCAAGCGGGCCCCATTCGATCGCCATGGCTTTGGTGAAGCCTTCAACCGCGTGTTTGGTTCCGCAGTAAACCGCCCGGTCGATGCCCCCGACTTGCCCCATCTGGCTGGTAATATTGATCAGACTGCCCGGCTTGCCTGCAGCGATAAGGCTGCGGGCCACAGCGCGGGTCAGGAAATAGGCACCTTTGAAATTCAGGTCACTGACAGTGTCGAAATCAGCCTCGGACGTCTCGACTGCCGGGGTGTGGCGGGCGAGGCCGGCGGAATTGATCAAAATGTCAAACGGGCCTGCTGCGTCTAGGGCAGTTTCGGTTGCCGCAACATCCGCAACGTCCAATGCCAGAGGGTGACTTTTCCACCCATTATCGGCGAACGCTTCCACGACTTCGACCAGTTTGCCTTCGGATCTGGCGGCCACAGTCACCTCGGCGCCATGACTGGCCAAGGCAGTTGCGCAGGCGAGACCTATCCCCGAGGACGCCCCGGCAACCAAGGCACGTTTGCCATCAAGACGGAAGGACGGGGCAGGGGGCAAGTTCATCAGGCTTCTCCAACAGGGAACGGTACGCGTCCCGGAACACGGGCCTTATTGAACTCGCGCAATCGTCGAAAGACGTCCACCCCTAACTGCCTGTATGCATCCAACAGATCGACCAGAACCCAGTTTTCCCGGATACGCCCATCCGAGATGCGCCAGAAGTCCAGGCTGCGCATGGTTATTTTTGTGCCCGATGGTGCAATGCCCATCCACCCATCATGGGTGACGGTTTGAACCATATCAGGCCATCCGGTGACGCCGACATAGGGGCCATCTCCGAAGAAGTGATAGGTGATTTCGTCCAGGTATTGCCCACGATCTGGCATGCCCGACAGAAAAGGAATCTGGTGCCAGTTTCTGAACCCCCGAATGCCCCGGCTGGTGCCAATACCGGCGGGGCCATACCAGTTCATGTCTTCGTGCCAAAAGCGCGACATCTCCATCACATCAGGCCCACCTTGCGATGGGTGCCGCTTCATGTGGTTCAACATATCGACGATCAGGTTGCGGCTGGCGTTGCTCTCAGTATCGGCTCGAACAGGGCGAGAGAGCCCGTCGCTTGATGCCGGGCCGGGGATGAATATCTCGGCCCCCAGCGACGGCGCCATTGGCCAGGCCCCAACCTGCATCATCACTTCCGGCAAATCCCAGATCATCTGCATCTCAACGATCTTGCCGTCAGCGACGCGGTAGTACTCATGAAACCGCATATGCGCGAAGTGGCCTGATGGCGGTATATCCCAAAAAGGCACAGCGAAGGTGCCAACATAGTGCCCGCCGCAACCAACCCAATTGCTGCCATGCTCGTCTTCACCCGACATAACAAGCCAGTCGCGTCGCTCGACATCCGGCCAAGCCTCGCGCAGCGGGCTCAGCACGTTTTCAAAGAATGATTGCGGGCCGTTCTGATCACCAAACGGATGGCAGCAATGGAACACAGCATCTGGCGAGAAAGACGTCTCCAATGCACGCCGAACCGCAGCATCGTCCCAGTCATAAAGCGCGCGGCGCAATGGGGTCAGCAATTCGCGGTTGGCGTCGTGGAGTTCGGGCATTTGGGGCTACTCGGCAGCTTCGACGGGCAGGGCAGGTTCACCGTAAGGAACATTGCGTCCGCCATAGCGTCGGACGCGGATATTGCATTGTTCAGCATGGCCAACAAAGCCTTCCAACATGCAAAGGCGCGATCCATATTCGCCAATCAAAGTCGCTGCCTCATCCGTTGTGACCTTTTGATAGCTGTGTGTTTTCAGAAACTTGCCAACCCAAAGACCGCCCGTATACCGCCCGGCCTTTTTGGTAGGAAGGGTATGATTGGTTCCGATGACCTTGTCGCCATTGGCCACGTTGGTGCGCGCGCCAAGGAACAAGGCCCCGTAGGAGTGCATGTTCTCCTGATACCAGTCATCCCGGTCGGTCATGATCTGTACATGCTCGTACGCCATGTCATTAGCAACTTCGAGCATCTCATCATGCGTTTCGCACAGGATCACGTCTCCATAGTCCTTCCACGAGGCGGACGCGGTTTCGTGCGTTGGTAAAACTTTCAGCAACCTGTCAATTTCCGAAAGTGTGTCTTTAGCCAGCTTGCGGGAATTCGTGATCAGGCATGCAGGTGAGTTGTAACCGTGTTCGGCTTGTCCCAATAAATCCGTGGCGCACATCTCGGCATCTACGGTGTCGTCGGCGATTACCATCGTTTCGGTTGGACCGGCGAACAGGTCGATCCCGACACGACCAAAAAGCTGCCGTTTGGCTTCGGCGACGAAGGCGTTTCCGGGTCCAACAATCATATGCACAGGATCAATAGATTCCGTACCGATAGCCATTGCGCCAACCGCTTGGATGCCACCTAGAACGTAGATCTCGTGTGCTCCGCCCATGTGCATTGCCGCAACAATTGCCGGATGTGGGGCGCCATCGACCGGCGGTGCCGAGGCAACGATACGCGGCACGCCTGCGACTTGTGCCGTCAGAACGGACATATGAGCCGAGGCCACCATCGGAAATTTGCCACCGGGGACGTAGCAGCCGACGGACTGCACAGGTATATTCTTGTGGCCCAGAACAACACCGGGAAGTGTCTCGACCTCGATATCCGTCATCGAGGCGCGCTGAGCTTCTGCAAAACGTCGTATCTGCGTCTGTGCAAAGCGAATGTCTTCCATGTCGCGCGCCGACACCTTTTGCATCGCCGCTTCGATTTCAGACGCGCTTAGACGAAACGCCGCAGGGCTGTAGCCATCAAACTTTGCGCTCAGGTCGCGCACAGCGGCGTCGCCCCGCGCTTCGATATCCGCCAAGGTGTCTTCGACAACCCTACGCACCTTTGCATCATCCTCGGCGCGGGCTTCTGCTGGCTTACCGGATTTCAGATATTGGATCGTCATGTCTGCCTCCTAGGCCGCAGGTTGTGCGCTGAAATCAACGGGCATCTCACGCCCCCATCCTTTGCCGCGAAAAACGTCTCCGCCCAGCTGCTCGACGATGCTGGCAAAATCGACCCGCACGATGTTTTCCGCGATCTTGGCGCCTTCGATCCGCCAGAAATCGATGTATGGCACACGTATCTTTTGGCCGGTGGCCTTGATTCCCATGAAATCGCGTTCAAGTGTAGCGTTGCACGCGCCGAAACAGGCGGCCCAATCGCCGGTTTGCATGAAATGCGGGCTGACGAAATCGCGGTTGCCAAAGTGGTCGCGGAAGGGCTGGTACCAGCCACTTTCAAACTCCTTCAACCCGTGTTTCAGACCGCAGCCATAGTTGGCGTCCCAGACAAAATCTTCGTGGAAAAACTCGGATACATCCACGTCGGACCGCTGTAACGCAGCCTCCATGTCCTGCACCACCTTGAGCGGTTCTGCCGCGGCACCCCGGCCCTGCTTGCCGCGCCACAATCGGGGCGTGGGCGGGTCCAGCCGGTCCCAGCCCTGGCCTTCGAAGACGTCCCAGCCGAGCTGGGCCGCGACGGAGGCCAGATCCACATTCACCTTATTATAGGCAATCCGCCCGTCGCGGATCTGCCAGAAGTCGATATAGGGCACGCGCAGGGGGCGGTGGGTGGCGGCGATGCCCATGAAGTCACCCGTATGGGTCGCATAGCAGGTGCCTATACAGGCGGCCCACTCGCCATCTTCAAGCCAGAGCGTTGTGTCGAAGCGGCAGTCGCCAAAGGCGGCGTGGAAGGGTCGCCGCCAATTTTCTTCGAAATCCCGCAGGCTGGACTTGCGGCCACAGCCTTCATTGCCGTCCCATATGAAATCCGCGTGGAACCAGGGCAACAAGTCGGGCTCAGATCGTCCCAATGCCCGCTCCATGTCCTGCACCAGATCGAGAACCGCGCCCATCACGCGACCTCCTGCGGCATGGGCGGCTTAGCCTCGCCGCGATCAAAAGCTTCCCAACCCTGGCCGTTGAACACGTCATGGCCGAGCTGTAACAGCACATGCGGGAAATCGACCATGACCCAGTTGTCGACGATCTTGCCATCAACAACCTTCCAAAAATCCATGTAGCGGATCTCGACCCGTCTGCCGGTTGGGGCGATCCCCATAAACTCGCCAGAATGCGTGGCCTCCTGACGTCCAAAGGCCGCCGCCCACTCGCCCATGTAGAGGCGCGCTTCGTCGACGCAAACCTTGTCTGAGAATGCGGCTTGGAATGGCCGTTGCCAATTGTCCTGAAACTCTTGCAGGCCGGTTTTGGTGCCGCACCCAAAATTGCCCATCCATCGGAACCCTTGGGTGAAGAAATCTCCGATATCGTCGATCCGGTGATCGTTAAGGCCATCAACCATGCCTTCGATGACTGCCCGGGTTTCGTCTGTTTTGCCCATGTCCGTGTCGCGGCTCAGCACGGCTTGTTCGGGGCGGGAACCTTTCACGTGGAGTCCTCCGTCGTGTATTTGTGTGTCTCAACCAAATCGATGTTATGGCTTTGACATTTGCGACCAGCATTGTTTCTACCAGCACCTGATAATCAGGGTGCGATTTGACCCGTGGCGCGTTAATCCATCCGCTCACCGCTTGTGGCATCAAAAAGATGACAGATGTCTGGGGGAATGCTCACAGCGGTCTGATCGCCGATTTCAGCGCGGTAGTCTTTGGCCGCACGTATCGACGCAATAGTGCCGCCGATTTTCAATGTCGCAATGGTAGCATCCCCCAGCAATTCGAGAGAGTAGAGCGGTGCCGCCGACGTTCCGTTGGGGTCCAGCGCGGCATCTTCCGCGCGGAAGCCAAGTGTGACCTTGCCCTCATGCGTGCTGGATAGCCCGCTTATCGTTACATTTTCGCCCGTGAAAGTTCCGCTGGAAATCTGCCCTTCAAGCAGATTCATCGCCGGGCTGCCGATAAAACTTGCAACGAACGTATTGGCGGGCCGGTCATAGATTTCGGTCGGGGTGCCGACTTGCTGTACCACGCCCTTGCTCATGACGACCACACGGTCGGCCAAGGTCATGGCTTCTATTTGGTCGTGGGTCACGTAGATCGTTGTGACTTGCAGCTCGTGGCTGAGGTTTTTGATCTGATGGCGCGTGGAAACCCGCAGTTTGGCATCAAGGTTTGAAAGCGGTTCGTCCATCAGGAATACGTTGGGTTCGCGAACAATGGCGCGGGCCAGTGCCACGCGTTGCCGTTGACCACCTGAAAGCTCAGCTGGACGGCGGTGCATAAACTCCGTCAACTCAACCATTTCGGCTGCACGCGTTACCCGCGCGTCGTGGGTTGAGGGGTCAGCTTTGCGAACTTTCAGGGGGAACCGAATATTCTCATAGACATTCAGATTGGGGTAGAGCGCATAGCTTTGGAACACCATCGCCACATCCCGATCTTTTGGATCCAGATCGTTGACCACCTGACCGTCAATGATGATCTCACCTTCTGTCACGTCTTCCAGGCCCGCGATCATGCGCATGGTGGTTGTTTTCCCGCAGCCCGATGGGCCGAGTAAAACAAGGAACTCCTTGTCGGCGATTGTCAGGTCAAAATTCTGAACTCCGACAAACGATCCCCAACGCTTGGAAATGTTATTCAGCTGAATTTCCGCCATTCCGCTTCCACCTTTTGCATGCGTGCCCACAAAATGTGTCAGTGAATGCAAAATTTGGCAAGTAGTACTTTGAAAAAATCTGTGAAACGGAGCTCTGAAGCTGCGATATTTACGGTAATTAGCTGAAAAGAATTAAAAACCTGCCAATATGAGGAATATCTTGTCTTATGGATAATTATTGGCATAATGATGAATGCGAATGCAAAATAATACTAAACACGAATCATAAACGAAGCAGGCAGCGGCCTGCACAACAGGGTCCAACCGGAGGGTTCTCAATATGACTTTAATGAAAAGTTTTGCGGCCGGAGCCGTGGCGGCGCTTATGGCGACCGCAGCTTATGCGGAATGTGAAATCAGCAGCGGGAACGTAAATGTTCTGGCAAACGACTTCCCGGCGCTCAAAGCCATCACCGGAACTGCCGCTGAATGTGCAAGTGGTGGTGCAACGATTTCGGCCAACCACAACAAGGACTTCCGCAATATCACAGTTCAGGCACTGACGCCGAATCCGGCGGAATACACCTCGGTCATTGTCGCGAATTCTTCGATTGTTCCTCTGCTAAACGAAGGTCTTTTGCGTCCGCTTGACGATCTGGTCGCCAAGCACGGTCAGGACATTCCCAAAAATCAACTCATTACCATTGATGGGAAGATCATGGCGATTGCCTTCATGGCCAACGCCCAGCATCTGTTTCTCCGTCAGGATGTTCTCGATCAGGTCGGCAAACCGGCCCCTGCAAGCTGGGAAGAGGTCGTAGAAACCGCCCAGGCGATCAAGGACGCGGGCATCATGGATCACCCGTTCGCATTCCTCAGCATGTCTGACTGGAATCTGGGTGAAGAATTCGTGAACATGTATCTTGGTCACGGTGGAGAGTTCTTCAAGCCGGGAACGGCTGAACCTGCGATTAACAATGAACAGGGTATCGCGACGCTGAACATGTTGAAGGAACTTGTTGCGCTGTCGAACCCGGACTTCCTGACGTACAACACCGCGACGGTGGTGCCGATCTGGAAATCGGGTGACATCGCAATCGCGCAGCTTTGGGGCTCAAGCGGTGGTGAACTGCTGAGCGGTGAAGGCGCGGAAGAGGGTGTTGCCGAAAACACAGTGCTTGTTGGTGCCCCGACGGTTGCTGGCGGTTCCACGCCGGCCTCTTCGCTGTGGTGGGATGGTTTCACCATCGCAAAAAACATCTCGGATGAGGATGCCGAGGCGACTTTTCTGGCAATGATGCACGGTACGTCGGAAAAGATGGTCACAGCAAACAATGATGCTGCGGTCTGGCTGATGGAATCTTACGTACCGGGACCAGCGGCAGCTGGTGTTGCGGCGACGGCGTCGGCAGGTGCAGAGCCCTACCCGATGCTGCCCTACATGGGGTTGTTGCATCAGGCAGTCTTTGAAGAACTGCCCGACTTCCTGCAAGGCAATGAAAGCGCTGAAAAGACACTGGCGGACATCGAAGCCGCCTATACCGCTGCGGCCAAAGAAGCCGGTTACCTATAAGAGTCGACTCCGAGGCCGCGTGCACGCCGCCTCGGAGCATTCCACCCAGAACGTTAAGCTGACGTAGGATTTGGGCTATGAAACACCGCACTTTCTTCTGGTTTATCCTGCCGTCCTTGGCCGCAATGTTTTTTTTCATTGCCTTGCCCATTGTGTCAGTTGCTGTGCAATCGCTGTTCGTGGAACACGAGCAAATCATGACCGAGGTTGAAAACTGCGGACCTTTCAAATGCGAAACGGTCTTGCAGGTTGACAACGAGGCGACGGCAGCTCTGCGGGAAGAGGCCCCTCTGGGGCGTTTCAACGGCCTGGGAACCTATACGAACCGTAAGCATCTTGCGTTCGAACAAGTGGGCGTTGCATGGAACGAGACCGAAACATTCGGCGAATTCATGTCAGAGTTGATCAACCTGCCGTTCTACAAGGCCCTATTCTTTACGCTCACCTACACGGCGGTAGTCACGCCGTTTGTTATTTTTTTGGGGCTTGGTGTCGCTTTGGCGGTGAACACTTTGCCGCGGGCTATCAAGGGCCCAACGATCTTTGTGTCGCTGCTGCCAATGATCGTGACACCGCTTATAGGCGCGCTGATCCTGTTTTGGATGGTCGATGCCGATGGCATAATCGGCGCGACGTTGCAGAAAATCTTCAACGACCCCAACCTGTCCTTGAAGGCGTCAACGCCTCTGACATGGATGATGCTGATCGTTTACGGCATCTGGAGTTCGACCCCGTTCAGTTTTATCGTCTTTTATGCCGGGTTGCAGACCGTCCCGAAAGAGACGCTTGAGGCAGCGAAGATCGACGGCGCCTCACGGTGGCAATCAATTCGATACGTGGTTGTGCCTTACATGATGCCACTGGTTGTGTTCATCACGCTGATGCAGTTGATGGATAATTTCCGGGTGTTTGAACCGATCATCAGCTTCTCGGCGTCGGCCAAGGCGACGTCGCTATCCTGGATTATTTTCAATGACCTGCGCGGTGGTGACATCCAATTGTTTGGCTCTGCCGGGGCCACGTCGATCCTGACAATTCTTGGTGTTGCAATACTGCTGACACCCGTACTGATCCGCACATGGCGCGACTTTAATCGGAAGAGGGCCTGATCATGTCAACATCTGTAGCAGACAGACGCTCCAATGGGCTGATCTGGTTCACCACAAGCTTTGTTGTTCTCTGGATATTCATCGCCGCCGGACCCTTCTTGTGGACCCTCTGGGGCTCGTTCAAGGTTCAGCCTGATTTCTTCTCGAAGACAGACTGGCGCAATGCTCTTTATGGGGTGAAGACGACTGCACAGACGGGCAGTGCATTCACTGGCAATGGGTATTACGGCGCGTGGGTGGAGCAGGAATTCTGGCGTAATACGATCAACACCGGGATCGTGGTGTTCTTCACCGTGGTGATTTCTCTGACCCTGGGCACTCTGGGCGGTTATGCGCTCGCGCGGTCGGGCTTTCGCTATGCGTTCTGGTTGCTGATGGCGGGGCTGGTGTTTCGGGCAATGCCACATATCACTCTGGTATCGGGTTATTTGCTGCCTTTTTTCGAATGGAATGTCTGGGGCAAGCTTTCGACAACGATCATCGTCTTGGTGGCGATCAATCAGCCTTTCACGCTGTGGATGCTGCACTCGTTCTTCTTGAACATCCCTAAAGACATGGATGAAAGTGCAATGGTCGATGGCTGCACGCGGTTTCAGGCGTTTAGGTACGTTATTATTCCGGTGATGTGGCCAGGGGTCATTACCACCGGTCTGTTCAGTTTCCTGTTGGCCTATAACGACTTTGCCGTGACCGCTGTGTTGCTGAGTTCAGAAAATCGGACGATGGTTCCACGCATCTACGGTTTCCTTGGAACAGTACGTGAAACCGGGGATGTGATGTTTGCCGTCGCGGCCGTTGTCAGCGCAATGATCCCGCTTTTCTTCCTCGTTCTGTTCTTCCAGCGGCAGATTGTCAGCGGTCTGACGGCTGGCGCCGTAAAAGGGTAACCGGCAAATACTATTAACCATGACGCTCTGAGCAGGAGGAAAAATGTCACGGAATTACGGGACGGCGCGGCCACTTGCGCGTCGGCATATGCCTACGGGTTACGATGTCTCATTCAAAGAGTATTCAAAGAACGGAACTGTGCGGATTCCAACGGATTTTGGACCGAAGCAAGATCTTCAGGGTTTTGAGCCCGAATACGCCAACATCGTCGACTATATCGTTCGGATCACGCATCGCATTTGGGAATCCGATCCTCCGCAGGTCGAATACATCAGCGCCTGCTATGCGCCGACCTCGCTGATCTACGACGACTATGGATTGCAGACCGGCAACAAGAAGATCATTGCCGATACGCATCATACCACAGGGGCTTTTCCCGACATTGTTCTGGATGCTGAAGAGATCATTTGGGCTGGCGACGACGAAGTTGGGTTTCACACCTCACACCTGACACGGATCATGGGGACCAATACCGGAAGCAGCCGTTATGGTCCGGCCACTGGTAAAAAGGTCGACGTCATGGTCATCGCCAATTGTGTGGCCCTTGAAAACGATATTTTTCTTGAGCACGTGCTTTATAACACGTCGGCCATGTTGCAACAGTTCGGGATCGACCTGTGGGAAGAGGCGGACAGGTTGGCAGCCGATACGCCTCCGGGGTGGCCGCGCAATCAACAGACGTGGGATGACCTGCGGCGGTCCGCAGCACCCGCGCGCGCGTTGTATGTGGCTGAGCCGGTTGAAGGGTTTGACCCCGATGCATTTGCGCGGCGCCTGCACGATAACATCTGGAATGGTGATATGAGCATGGTGGATGCCGACTATGCCCCAGATCTGACCTTTGAGGGGACGACCGAGCGCAAGTTTTCCGGCCACGCGGCCTATAAAACCTACGTCGATAGCTTACGCCACGCCTTTCCCGACCTCTCGCTTCAGGTGGATGAGGTTTACTGGATGGGCAATGACGATGAAGGGTGGTTGGTTTCAACCCGGTGGAGTGCGGAGGGAACCCATGAGGGTGACACGGACATGTATCGCTCGGCGACCGGGGCAAGTTGCCAGATTTGGGGCATCACCCAGTGGCGGGTCAGAGGTGGGCAAGTTGAACAGGAATGGCAGCTGTTTAACGAACTGGACCTGATGATGCAGATTGCAAAGGCGCGTCAGGATCCGACCTAATTCCCACTCCGGCGGGCGCAACCGGCGGAACACTTTCAACTCATGAGAAGAAACATGTCGGAATTACAATCTGCAAAAAACCTGGTGCGGGACTATTTTGAAGCACTCAACGAAGATCCGGTGGCAGCCGCCAAGAAATACTTTGCCACGGACGCCATTTGGCGCGGTTACCACCCGTTCCACGAAATTCACAACCCGGTCGAGGTTGCGGAACAGTTCTGGCAGCCTTTGCAACATGCACTGCGCCGGATGCAGCGCCGATTGGATATCTTCATGGCCGGAGAAAACCATCTGGAGGCCGGCGGTGTCTGGGTTGCCTCGATGGGCCATCTGATGGGTTTGTTCGATGCACCGTGGCTGAACATCCCTCATACAAACAAGATTGCCATGCTGCGTTATGCAGAATTCCACCTTGTAGAAGGGGACAAGATCACCGACACAGCGATGTTCTTTGATATCCCACACCTGATGGCGCAGGCTGGATTGAACCTGTTTCCCACGCAAACCGGTGCCCAATTGGTGCAGCCCGGACCGATGACCCATACAGGTGTCATGTTCGACGAACAGGACCCGGAAGAAGGGCGTAAAACGCTTGCGGCCATCGAGTTCATGATAAACGATATCCGCGACTGGAAAGGTCGTGAAGAGCTGGGTTTGGAAGAGGAACTGCCGCGCAGCTGGAATGATGATATGATCTGGTGGGGTCCGACCGGAATTGGGGCGGCCTATACGATCGAACGGTACATCAAACAACACTCCGGCCCCTTTCGCGATGGGCTGGCGGACCGGACCTTCAATGGTCACATCGCTCGTATCGCAGAAGGTGAGTTTGGTGGGTTTTTCGGCTGGCCGAACCTGACCCTTAGGCCATCTGGTGGGTTCATGGGCATGCCCGCGACTGACAAGCTTAGCGACATGCGTGTGATCGACATGTATCGCCGCTCGGGTGATAAACTGACCGAAAACTGGATTTTCATCGACCTGCTGCATTTTTGGAACCAGCAAGGCACCGACCTATTGTCGCGCATACCGTACATGCGGGGCTAAAAGACCTGGTAAGAAAATCAAATTGACGCCGCGTTTATTGCGGCGTCAATATCGTCGGTGAACGCGTTTTCTGCTTACAATGCCTCGGTTCTTTTGCCGTTCGCGTAAGAAAACAAACAGCCCCGATCCCAAAATGAGGGCAATGCCAGCCATCCCTGCCAGGCCTGGCAATTCATCCCAGATCAGCCAGCCCCAAATTATGGCCAGCGGCAACCCAACATATTCGAACGGCGCCACAGTAGCGGCGTCGGCCATCCGGTAGGCCTGTCCCAGGCAATACCCGATAATTGCGGAGTTTAACCCAAGTCCCACAAACAACCAGACATCTGAACCGTCAGGCCAGACCCAAGCCCGCAAGAGAAAGATCAGGCTTTCGTTTTCAACGCCTTGTGCAAATTGTCCGTCGCCAGCCATTGACCAAAATAGCAGGCTGACAACGATGAACGCCGCCTGAATGTAGACCGCCATTGCGGATGCCTTGGATTTAGCGCCAAGAAATCGGGTCAATACGTTATTGAGGGCGTAGGTCAAGGCGGCAACAACAGGCAGAATATACATCAAAAGGTTGACCGAGCGGTCATCGCCGCTCTCCCATGGGCGTGTCATGATGATCACGCCAGCAAAACCGACGATCACGGCCCCGATCCGCATCGGGCCGACCTTTTCCCCCAACAGGGGAATGCTCAGCAATGTGATCATCAAAGGAGAGACAAAGAAAACTGCCGTCGCCTCAGCCAAAGGCATAACAGCCAAAGCAGTGAAAAAAGTAAGATTTGCGGCGACGATCAGCACACCCCGCAGCAAATGCAACCATGGCTGATCTGTCTTCAGAATCTGCCAACCACCTTCGAGTTGCACCAGGGCGAGGCTGAAGCCGATACCAATAATGGATCGGGTGAACACCATCTGATGCAAAGGGTAACTTCCCGACAGGAATTTGATCAGCATATCGTTGACCGAAATCGCGACAATACCAACCAGAACAAAGGCAATGCCAGCTGTGGGGTTTTGTAGTTTAGTATTCGCTGTCATGAAATGCCCTTTCCAACGGCCCCTAACATGGGTCAGCAAGCTGGTCACGTCTGTTTGCGACGCATGGGAAACTGGTCTTCTTACTAGGGTTCTATGGGTGTGATTTGCACAGCCGAAAGCGGTCATTTGTCAAAACAACGCTGGCCGGTACCATAACGATCTAAGTCTGTTGACATTCGTGACCCGTCCACAATGCTTGTTGGAAATTGCCGGAGGATACGGGTGCAGGCAGAAAGGTTCATCAAAGGGCGTCCACTGACGCTGTCGGTTCTGGACTACGGATCGTTCAAGGTACATTCCGACGGTCGTGTCATCGGGATCTGCGGATTCGTGATTTGCACGGACGCTGGTGAAACCATTTTGATCGATACAGGTTTCCCCGAAAAATATGCGATGGACAAAGAGGCCGCCTCAACCGAAGACCGACTGTATGAATTTGGGGAGGTGCTTGAATGTGGGCCGGAAAACCTGCCCGTAGCGCAGCTTGCTAAGCTAGGTCTGGCACCAGCGGATGTAACTTTGCACATCTGCACCCACTCCCACATAGATCACGTGGGCGGGCTGGGTTCATTTCCCGGTGTCCCGATCCTGATTTCAACGCAAGAACGCGCGCGGGCTCGGCCATTGTATTGGGGCGACATGCAGCCATTGGACTGGCCTGACCGCGACTACCTTGAGGTCGAAGGTGATGTTCTGATTGGACCGGGGTTGA
This sequence comes from Ruegeria sp. CK2, assembly GCF_056536585.1. Lineage (NCBI taxonomy): Bacteria > Pseudomonadati > Pseudomonadota > Alphaproteobacteria > Rhodobacterales > Roseobacteraceae > Ruegeria > Ruegeria sp. CK2. The sequence continues at coordinate 35,265 of NZ_JBQFPW010000018.1, read as the reverse complement.
ATGTGCTGGCTGCGCCGGGTCACACACCAGGGCAGATCGCACTGTTGGTCGATTTGCCGTCTGGCCCATTTCTACTGACAAGCGACGCCATTTCGCGACCGGCTGAAATTAATGAAGAATTTCCTGGGTCCTGGAATCGAGCGGCGGCCATTGCCAGCGCAGACCGATTGATGAAGCTGGCCGACAAGCGTGGCGCGTTCGTGATTTTTGGTCACTGCCCAGCCCAATGGACCAAACTTCGAAAAGCACCGAGTCTTTATGGTTGATACTCTGTGGAAGGGCCACTTTGGCTAAGTAATTGCGTTAGTGTTCTGAGTCCGTTGGCTTGCCGAAGCCTATATTTTCGCCGCTGGCGTTTTCTCAGGGTCGCACCGATTGTTTTTGACCCCTCTACACCTGCACGAATTCTGATGTTACGGATGTGCCGGGGAGAACAATATTGGACGTTACCGAACAGCGTATAAAAGCGATGACAACCGCGGGGCTGAACCTGATCGGCCAGGCGCTTTCCATCTATGACAGTAAGTTGCGCCTCGTGCTCAGCAATCGACGCTTTCAAGAAATGTTCAGCCTGCCAGATGACCTGGTGAAACCCGGAGCATTGTTTCGCGACACCATCTATTTTCTGGCCGACCGCGGCGAGTATGGTGAGGAAGGCAGTATCGAGGAAATGGTCGAACTGCGTGTGGAACAAGCGCTCGCCTTTGAGCCCCACTATATGGAGCGTGTTCGCCCCAATGGACAAGTGCTGTCCGTAGAAGGCGCACCACTGCCGCAGGGTGGTTGGGTCGCGGTTTACACCGACATTACCGGGACTCGGCGGGCAGAAAACCTGCTGCGCGCCCGGTCCGAAGAACTGTCAGATCAACTTATTAGTCATGCCGAAGAACTGTCGGCCACCAACCGAAAACTGGCCGCGACGATCTCTGCGCTGGAAGAGGCCAAACGGGAGCTGACCGAAATCGAAGCGCGGACTCGGATGACGACCGAGATGATGCCCGCTCATATTGCGCATCTGGGTGCTGACGGGAGGTATGACTACTCGAACCGCCGCCTCAGCGCGGTTATGCCTGGGCGCCCGTCCGAGATTCTCGGTCTCCATATTTCCGAAGCGCTGGGGGCCAACGCTTTTGGCCGTGTTGAACCCCATTTGCGAAAAGCCTACGACGGTGAGACATCCGTTTTTGAGTTCACCGAAGATCAGGATTCCCGTCGTATAAGGGTGTCTTTTACGCCGGACAGGGCAGGGGGCGTTTATGTGATGTCTGTGGATATCACCGAGGAAACACAGGCCCGCGTTGCCTTGCAACAGACGCGACGCAGGGCGATGGCTGCACAAATGACCAGCGGACTAGCCCATGATTTTTCAAACTTGCTGACCATAATCCTCGGCATGCAGGCCCGTTTGGACAAAATGACCATTCCGGCAGAAGCCCACGAATTGGTCGCTGCTACTCAACAAACCGCGCGCCGAGGCGGCCAGCTGCTGAACCGTATCGCAGACATGACGGGCAATCGGACCCCACAGCCGAAATCAACGGATATGCAGGGTTTGCTAGAGGACTTACGGATTCTGGCAACGCCCTCACTGCCACGAGGTGTCGGATTGTCGGTTGTGAATAACCTACCGGACCAAGCTCTGATGCTGGACCCAGGTATGCTGCAGGATGCGTTGCTTAACCTCGTGCTCAATGCGCGCGATGCATGTGGTCGATCTGGGCAAATCACCATAAGTGCCCACGCCGTCGGATCAATCTGGGTTGAGATCACAGTGTCCGATACCGGCACCGGATTTTCTTCCGAGGCGTTGGAAAAGGCACTGAACCCGTTTTTTACAACGAAAGGTAACGATGGGTCCGGATTGGGATTGCCTATGGTCTACGACACAGTGAAATTGGCGGGCGGTGATCTGAACCTGCGAAACACCCCTTCAGGCGCTTCCGTTGTTCTACGGCTACCGTATCGCCCAGCACCACCCGAGCAAGAAGGGCTTGTTCTCTTGGTGGAAGACAATGATGATCTTCGCGGTGAGTTCCGGAAGATGTTGGTGGATTTGGGCTTTTCGGTGATCGAGGCAACCTCGGTGGATGAGGCGCTAGCCCTTACACTAAGCGTTGAAGACATTGCTTTGGTTCTATCCGATATTCGATTGGAAGGAACAGGCACAGGTCTTAACCTTATGGAGCAGCTGAAAACTGGATTGCCCTGTATATTGATGACGTCTTTGCCCTTTTCGGATCCACTGCATCGACAAGCGTTGGCCGTCGCGCCGGTTTTGCGCAAACCGTTTTCGCAGGCTCAATTGTCGGCCCTTATCCGAACTGAAGCCGCCTGATGTCACAACCACTGATAACCATTCTAGATGATGAGCCTGAAATCAGACGCATCCTGACGGACGCATTGGAAGAAGCTGGATTTCGCACGCAAAGTTTCTCTCGGGCGCGGGAGTTTGAGGCCGCGTTAAACCGTGTCACACCGGACGTGTGCTTGGTCGATCTTTCCCTGCCGGACACAGATGGGCTGGCCTTGGTTCACAGACTGGCTTTGGAACAGGGTGCAGCCGTGATTATCATTTCCGGTCGAGCTCAGGTTCAAGATCGCGTAACGGGATTGGAATTGGGCGCTGATGACTACATTACCAAACCCTTCGACCCAGTAGAGGTCGTCGCGCGCGTCCGAGCCAGACTGCGTTCACCACGCGGCCAATCCACGCTTTCGGAAATAGCGGATTTCAACGGTTGGACGGCATATTTCAATCGATACATTCTCGAGGATCAAGGGGGCACGCAAACACCTTTCAGTCACGCAGAAGGAGAAGTGCTGCGTTTGTTTTTGGAAAGCCCAAAGCGGTTGATTAGCCGCAGCCAAATGCAAGAATCGTTAGGTGGCGCCGCGGGCGATAGTTTCGACCGTGCAATGGATGTGCGCATTTCGAGGTTACGGACAAAGCTTGGTGAAGACCCCAAAAACCCACAGCTAATCAAAACCATCTACGGGGCAGGATACATTTTCTTGGGTGACGTGAAGTGGCGGTGAGAGGACCTTTGTTTTTGATTGCCATTCTGGTTTTCAGGGCGTTTTGATTAGCTCAGGCTTCTATGCTGGGAAGCGTTGATACGTTCGTCCATACGAGTGTTGGGTGAAATCGGGCTGAGAAACGCGACTGCGCCAAAACTGTTCCACTCAGCAGCGTTTTTCAGAAAACCTCGCTGGGCATTGCCTCACTCACGCAACGCACGATCCTTTATTTTCACAACTGGTTGCACCAAGTAATCCAGAACCGATTTCCGACCGGCCAATATATCGACTTCAGCGATCATTCCGGGAATGATTTCAACCGCGATTCCGCTTGCGTCGAGCATTGTGTTACTGGTTCGAATTTCTACAACGAAGACCTCCTCGTCATTCCGTTCGGACCTCGTGATCGTATCAGCTCCGATCCGGATGATTTCTCCGTCCAGCCCGCCATAGCGCGCAAAGTCATATGCTGTGATCTTCACTTTGACCGGTTGGCCAGCCCGCAAGAAAGCGATGTCTTCAGGTCGCACATAGGCCTCTACCAGTAGCGTCTCATCCAAGGGCACAACTTCGATCAGGTCCTCTCCGCTCCGAGCGAGGCCACCGATAGTTGTACGATGTATCCGATTGACGATCCCACGAACCGGCGACCGCACCTGAGCCCGCGCCGCCCGGTCGCGCAACGCGGGCAGGGCGGGTTGCAGCGTCGCAAGTTCGGCAGTCGCAAGAGCCAAGTCAGTAAGCGCAGCACTTCGAAAGCGGCTGCGCGTGGCCTTAATCCGGTCGTCGATTTCATCTAAACCGGTTTTCAATCTGTTGGCCACGGCCCTGGCCCTGACTTTTCGACCCTTCCATTCGGCTTCGCTGCGGCGCAATGCCAATAGGGTTGTGGCCGGTTCCATGTGACGTTCAACCAAAGGGGCCATGATGGCCCGTTCCTCGGCCAAAACTTTGAGCGTTTCATCCGCGGTGACCTGATCCACCAAACCTTCTTCGTATTCACGGTGCCGTTGCTGCCTTTGACGTTCCAGAATGGCGATTTCGGCTTGCAGTTCAGCTTGCCGACCCTGATACAATGCGGTTTCTGACCGCACGACGGCCGGTGCACCTTTGATCAGGTTTTCGTCGAACGCGAGTTCGATGCTGTCAATCTCTGCCCGTAAACGCAGGGCACGTGCCATGAGACCAAAAGCACGCTGTTGTTCCTGGCTTAGCTGACTGTCGATCTGTGTCGTATCCAACTCCATCAGCAATGCGCCTTTATCGACCACTTGCCCTTCCCGAACATGGACAGATTGCAACACACCAGGTTCGGTTGCCTCAATCAGCTGCACGTCGCCCGAAGGTACAATCCGGCCATCCACGCGTGTAACATCATCCAACTCGGTCAAATACGCCCAAGTCCCGGCCGCCAGCAGACAGGAGAGAACCACCAACAGAAGAAGTGAACCCCTAATCGATGAGCCGCCGCGCATTTCACGCGCCAAAGCCGCCAAATCAGGATGCCGCGACATTCAGGTGCCTCCCCGAACGCCGAACATGCTGCGTCAGCATGCTTTTGGGACCATCCGCACCTATTTTCCCATCTTCAATCACGATCACTCGGTCAACAAGATCCAACAGGCTCGTTCTATGGGTCACGATCACCAGTGTCGTGTCTTTGGTCGCGTGCTTCAGGCGCTGGATCACCTCCGCTTCGGTCTTGACGTCCATCGCACTTGTAGGTTCATCAAGCAGTAACACCGGCGGCCGCCCGATCAGTGCCCGTGCAAGAGCAATCGCTTGTTTTTGCCCACCCGAGAGCCCTTCACCACGCTCTGCAAGTTGCAGGTCATATCCAACGGGTTGACGGGCAACAAAGTCTTCTACGCCTGCGATGCGCCCCGCTTCGATCAGGTCTTCATCCCGAGGCCGGATAGCACCGCTGGCAATGTTGTCCCGAACAGATCCAGAAAAAAGCCATACGTCCTGCAAAACGGACCCAATATTGCGGCGCAGGTCACCAGGATCGATCTGGCGAATGTCCAGCCCGTCCAACAGCACAGACCCGATCCGCGGTTTGTAGAGGCCCAACAGTAACCTTGCGACAGTGCTTTTACCGGACCCGATCTGCCCAAGAATCGCAACCTTCTCACCCGGGTTTATTGTGAAGGAAACACCGCTAAGCGCGTCGTTAGTTTTGTCCGGATAGGCAAAATGCACGTTGCTAAAGGACACTCCGCCTTTGAACGCCGCTCGATTGATCCAGTTGCGGCCTTCGGGACGTTCGCTCTCGCTTTGCATGAGTGCATTGAGATTGCGGTACGCGCTTCGCGCCTGGTTAACTCGGGTAAGGGTTTGGGCCAGTTGGCCCAATGGCGCCAACGCCCGCCCGGTCAGCATCACAGACGCAACCAGTGCACCCATACTTGCCTGACCTTCTGAAATCAGAAAAACACCATAGAAAACAATCAGAACTTGCGCTGCCTGTTGGGTGACCCCTGTGAAGTTCAGGGCAAATTGCGTGACGGCCCGACTGCGCGCACCGTGCTCGGATTGACGTTCGATTGCAGAGCGCCAGCGCGAACGCATTTGTCGACCTGCAGATGTGGTTTTTATGGTCTCCAAACCAGAAACTGCTTCCACCAAAACGGATTGTTTGGACTGCCCATCTGCAAAGCTCTTTTCTGCCATTCGCGACAAGATTGGTTGCGCTGCCAGCCCTGCCAGCAACACAACAGGCACTGCCAAAGCGGGGATCAGCGCGAGCTGCCCACCAACCAGATAGATAACCAACACAAACAATCCAATGAAAGGTAAATCAACCACGGCCACTAAAGTTGCCGACGTGAAAAACTCGCGCAGGGTTTCAAATTCCCGAACAGTGCTGGTCATTGCCCCGGTCGAGCCCGAGCGTGACTTCATTTCGATGTTGAGCAATTGGTCAAAAACGCGACGACCCATGATCATGTCGGCCTTTTGCCCGGCGCTATCTATAAACCCAGCCCTTAGCACCTTGAGCACAAAATCGAACGCAAGCGCCAGACCAACCCCCGCCGTCAAAGCAATCAGGGATTCCATGGCTTCATTCGGTAAAACCCGATCGTAGACGACCATGATAAAAACTGATGTGGACAGGCCTAACAGGTTTGCCAATGCTGCCGCGAGTGCAACCTGAATGTATGACCACCGGTTGACAGCCAGAGCCGACCAGAACCAGTGCCCGTGTTGGGCAGGGCCGCTTAAGGACATCTCGCTATTGTGGTTTCTGCGAAACAGAATTGCATATCCGGTATATTTGTTAAGGAATCTGTCTTCGGAAACTTCGCCAATTCCTTCGCCAATCGCCGGGTCAAATATCAATAGCGCCCCGTCGGGCGAACGCCCGTGATAGACTACAGCCTCGTTTTCAGCCAACAGCAGTATTGCGGGCACCAAAGTGTCGTCAAAGGCATTCAGGCGCCTGGCGCCATACCCAGCTTGCAATCCGATCCTCTGGGCAACGGAGATTGCATCCTGGATGGTTAGGCCTTCCTGCAACCCAGTTTCAGCAGCGTGCAGCATGGCAAGACTCAGTGGTCGATCTAACGTGGAAGCCACGTTCAAAAGACAAGCCTCAAAAGGGCTTAGTGAGGTACTATTTCCAACCGAACTATCGTGTTTCAAGAGGGCACGTCCCAAGTGTTGGGGGCAACTCCAAGCAGATCAAGAATATCCCCGGTCAGGCTCAACACCGCGTAATTGGTTAGGAAAAAGCTAAGTTCTGCCAAGATCAATCGTTCCTGAGCATTTACGTAGTCGCGCTGAGCATCCAAAATTTCGATAAAACTTCGTCGTCCAATGTTGAACTGCTCGCGCGCGGCGGCGACACTTTCTGCATTGGCCGCAACAGCGACCCGTGCGGCACGTAGTCTTTCTGCACCCGCTTTCTGGTCCGAGCGGATGCCTTCGAGTTCGCGGGTAATCTCGCGGATCAGAGTTTCACGCACGAATTCAGCTTCTTTTACCTGTGCTTCGGCAGCTGCGATAGCAGCGCGGCGTTGACCAGTGCTGTCCAACTCGTAGTTGAACGATAGATCCACGCCAAAGTTTGCATCGCGGCTGTCGTCCTGATTTGCAAAGGCAGCCACCCGTACATCAGGTTGTCGGCGTGCCTGCGCTGCGGTCCATTGTGCTTTGGCTGCGAGCAAACCTGCGTTGGCACGGCGGACCTGCGGACTGTCTTCTACAATCTGGGTGTCGCTGCGAGCCAGCTTTGGGGCGGCAATAGGTGCCGGTAACGTACCCGGCACCGTTCCAAAAACTTCACGAAACCGCGCCTCGGCGCGGTCAGTGCGCGCCTTGGCATCGGTGAAACTTGTACGGGCATCGGCCATACGGGAGCGGGCAGTCAAAACATCAACGTTCGAACCCGCACCACCCGCCGCCCGATCAGAGATTTGGCGCACCAACGCTGCATGTACCGAAACATTTTGCGCGTTAATGTCCTGAATTTTACGCTGATCCAGAACGATTGCGTAGGCTTCAATCGCCGCAAGTGCAGTGGCAGCTGCGGTCTGCAGTCGATCGCCCCGGCTTTCCAACACACGTGCCTGGGCCGCGGCCAGATCGCCCGCAGCTGCACCGCCGTCGTAGACCAATTGGGAAACACGCAAATAGGGTGAAACATCCGCTGTATCTGACTTAATGCGCTCGGATCTTGCGCTTAATCCCAGCGATACCTGTGGCAGGAATGCGCCTTTGGCTGCGTTTTGATTTGCGGTGGCGAGTTCCATTCTGGTGTCGCTTTGCGCCCGGTTGGGGCTTGTTTCTACCGCTAGCTGGATCATCTTTCCAAAGCCACTTTGGGTGAGATTTCTGGAGGATCGCGTCGCTCCGGCACCTGCGGTTCCCCCAGAAAACGAGGCCTCTACAATCGACATATCGGGGGGAGCGATGCAGGCGGAAAGCTGGGCGGTTAGAATCAACGCCGCGAGCCGCAGTAGAGGTTGTTCAAACACTGGCATGGAGGTTTTCCCCCTCTCTAGATTCAAGCCTTTGCTCGCTGTGTTGGGCTGTTGCAATGGCATCGAGGAAATCTGAAACACTGGGCATATTGTTGAGTCTGGGCTGTTTTTCAGCCTGCCCTGCCTGCAGCTGCGCCTGCGTCAACCACGAACTGTGTGAAAGCGAAATCTGGTGCGCATGTATCAATCGCAAGGCGCCGGAGCTTGCCAGCATCGTCTTCTGCGCCTGTGGCAAACCTCTGAGTGCTTTAGAGTTTATGCCCAGTGTTTCATCAGGAAATTCGATACCGTGATGATTGGCGACCGGGGCAAAGAGATTCATCTCGGCGATGACATCGCATAGCCTAGCGGTTTCTTCAGCCGCAGCGATGCGCGCCTGAAAGAACGCACTTACCTTTTGCAGTTCCGGCGCCAATACACCGCTTTCATCAAAAAAAGCTTCATCGGATGGCTCGTCGGTAACAAGCCCTAGCGTCTCATCCACAAATAGTTGGAACTGATTTGTGATCGCGTTTTTGGGTTCGATCCGAGATGCGTGAAATGGAGGGCAACGCAAAGCCGACGGTACATAGGTCGCCAACCATGTACCATCAGCCGAGACAAACGGCGTCGATGCTCCGTGCGTCATCGAAAGCAAGGCAACTGGTTCGACCCCCGCATCGGCGGCCTTGAACACAATCGGGAATGCGGCAGCGCCTTGAAGGACCTCTGCCTCAACTATGGGGCAATCGGTAAGGTCACGGGCGAAGTCATACGACTTGAAACGCCGCCAAAATCGGTGCCCGTGCATTTTGTAGCTGACTGGAGTTAACCCATTCTGTGCCATAACACCCTCGTGCGATTTTTGTTATTGCTTCACCAATTGAACGCTTGGATTAGGCGCCTGCGCCTGTTGGATCAGTGTGAAGGATGTTGTCTGAGTTCAGACCGCTCAAGTCACCCAACCCGTCGAATGTTGCGACTGTGTCGACCGTTGCTGCGTCGGAAGCAGAGTAGTCGACTTTGACCAAGACACTGTCGGTCCCGTCTGTAGCGAGCAGGTACAATTCATCTCCTGAGACCGCGCCGATAAAGCTCTCTACTGCGGCTTCAATTGTCCCCTCGGTCAGATCCGAAAGAATGGTTGTCAGGCCTACAAACCCGGTGTCCAATCCAAGTGCATCACCAAGAGTTAATATTTCAAAATCGGTTCCATCGCCCCGCAAGGAACTGACGTCAAGTCCACTGAACATCAAGGCATCTGTAACATCAGTTGCCGATCCGATCGTGAACCCTGTCACGGTGTCGGCACCATTGTCGGCAGGGTTGGCTTCGAACACGACTATGTCCCGTCCTGCATCGCTAAGATCAATGGAATCGTCGCCATCTCCACCGCGGATGATGGCATCCACCCCGGTTGCAGTGAGAGTGTCGTTTCCATCCGTACCAAGCTGGAAATCTGTAGGGCCGCCATCCGGTGTGGTGATTGTCAGAATGATCGGTTGGTTTGGGTCCTGAACCGTCATGGTGAACGTGACCAACGGTTGCGACAGATCGGTAAAGGCGGTCGCGGCTCCGGCGAAATTCACCGTGTCTCCAACACCGGGGTTGACCAAGAACAAATCAAATTCACCGTTTTCGGTGTCTGAGCCTGTGTCGAAAGTGACAACGGATGAGTCGTATTCAAGCTCTGCTGTCATGGCCAGTCCGCTTGACAAGTCGCGGTCACTATCGGCGTGGATCGCAAATGTTACGGTTGTCCCGGTTTGTCCCACTTCAGAAATAACGTATGCTGCTGGGACGTGCGCCGTGGCCTCGCTTGAAACTGCTAATGGGTCCGGTCCACCCGACACTGTTGCCTGCGCAGCAAAAGTTAGGTCATCCCCCGCATCGAAGCCAGAAAAGCTTGAAGGCGATAAGTTCAAAGACCAGGAACCGTCCATCGCAACAGTTGCCGTCCCGACTAAACCGCCGTTCAACACCACGTCGACGGTCTGGCCTGCTGCCAATCCGATCGATGAGCCGCTGATATTTAAACCCGAGCTTTGTGCGTCAGACAGTGAAAAAGCGTTGTTTGTACCGATCGAGCTCATGCTCAATAAGGGTCGAAAATCCGTCGTGACGGATGTTGTAGCTGCAGATGCGCTGTTGCCCGCTGCATCGTCTACATTGGCAGATACTGAAAAGTTTGTTGCATCTGCAAGTGCAGCCAGATCTGCTGTGGGGACAGTGGTCGACCAAGTCCCTCCCGTTGCGATGGCCGTATAAGTTTGGCCCCCCAGCGTGACCGAAAGGGTTTGCCCGTCCTCGGCCGTTGTCGTCCCGGATATGGTCAAGTCTGAGCTTTGTTCCGTCACATCCAAAACCGAACCAACGGACAGTGGATCAATGGTGACCGAGGGCGCAGTGAAATCGGTGGTGAAGCTGTCTGTGGCTTGACCGGTGTTTCCTGCCGCATCGGCCGTCGAGGCATTGAGGTTGTAGCTTTCTGCATCCTGTAGTCCGCTGAGATCCGAGACTGTTGCCGTATATGTCCAACTTCCACCCAAAACTGTTGCGGTTCCGGTGACATCAACAGTCCCGTCAGCCCGAGCAATTTCGACCGTCACAATGCTACCGTCCGGAGCGTCCGAGGTGCCGGATACGGTCAGATCAGTGCCTTGCTCGACCGCATTCATGACGGCACCATCTGAAAGGTTCGTTATGGCGATCGCGGGTGCCGTGAAATCTGTGTCGAATCCGTTGCTGGCCTGAATTGCGTGATTGCCTGCGGTATCGGATACATCTGCAGTGACATTTATAGTCGTAGCATCGGGCAGGGCACCCAAGTCTGCTGCAGGAACGGAGACGCTCCAACTGCCGCCTGATACGGTAGCGGAATAGGATTGACCATTCATCATGACGGTCACAACTTGGCCGTCTTCAGCCGTTGTTAATCCCGCAATCGCCAAATCAGTGCCTTGTTCAGCGGCGCTCATGATGGCGCCGGTAGAAAAGCTGTCGATGCTGAGTGTTGGCGCGGTGATGTCTGTAGAAAGGCTCACGTCAGCCTGCGGTGCAGCCAAGCCGTCTGAGTCGTTTACATCCGCGGTTATGCTAAAGCTTCCATCGTCAGCAAGCGCGCCCAGATCACCAGACGGGATCGTCACGCTCCAGCTGCCTCCGGATACAACTCCAGTATAGGTCTGGCCATCCAAAGTCACAGTGACTTGCTGTCCGTCGCCGACATTACCTGTTGTACCGGTTACGGTAAGGTCCGATCCAACTTCTGTGGAGTTCAAAATTGCACCAACAGACAAGGGCGCAATGGCGATCGAAGGACCTGCCAGATCGACCGGGACCGACATAGCAACCGGCGCCGACTGATTACCTGCCGCATCTTCTACGGCCACGGTGATCGAGGCTGGCACTCCGGTGATAAGCCCGCTCAGATCGGCATTGGGAACCGTGACGCTCCAGCTTCCACCCGTGGCCGTCCCGGTGTAAACTTCGCCGTCAAGCGTGAGGGTGACGATTTGACCATCTTCGGCGGTGGTTGTCCCGGTTACGGACAAATCGCCACCAATATCTGCAAGGTCGATTGAGCCACCTGCAACCGAATCCAGTGTAACAACCGGCGCGCTGAAGTCTGTGTCAAAACTTCCGCTGATCTGAACGGCGGGGTTGCCTGCACTATCGGCGACGTCGGCGGTAACAGCAATCGTCACACCGTCGGGCAAAGCGGCCAGGTCCGACGATGGGACCGTCACACTCCAATGCCCACCGGAAACCGTCCCGATATATGACTGGCCGTTCAATGTTAAGGTCACCGTTTGACCATTCTCGGCATCCGTCGCGCCAGTTATGGTGAGGTCAGTGGACTGTTCGGCTGAGTTCAGCACAACGCCATCCGAGAACCCGGAAATTGAGATGGTGGGCGGAACCGTATCTATATCGAATTGGACAAGTTGGACTGAAATCTCTTCACCCGAGTCGTCCAGATTCCTGATCGTCACTGTGGTAACACCTTGCGGAAGTCCGCTGACCTCCGACGGGGTAAGAGAGATGCTCCAGTCGCCATCGGAGTCCGGTGTGACGGTTGTGACCACCGAGCCAATTGTGACCTCGACCGTGGTCGTCCCATCTGGCGCGGTGGACCCTGTGATGGTGCTGTTCAATGCAGTGGATTGCAATTCGGCCAGGTTCAGGCTCGGGAAGCTGGGTGCTGGCGCCGGTGTCGGCGTCGGTGTATCAACCGGGCCGCCGTCGTCTCCGTCGCTCCCTCCGCCACCGGCTGCTGCGGCGGCCCCGGCTAGCCCTACACCGCCCAAAGCGGCTCCGGCACCACCGATGCCTCCGGCGGCGGCGCCACCAGCTTCCGCAACACTGAATTGAGCAATCTCAGCAACCGCCTCTTCCGCGATCATGATTGCGCCGCTATCCAGGACCTGGACGTTTTCGGCGGCAACAATCAGCGTGCGGCCATCGGCCATCCGCAGTTCAACATCACCATTCTCCAGCAATTTGACGGACCGCACACCTGAAATTGTTTCAGCAAACTGGAAAGCATAAAGCTCTTCGACGCTTGCCTGAGATAAAGCTGGCAAAGCCATGAGAGTAGAGCCAAGCCCGCCAGCGATGCCGCGGCCAGCCCAACGACGAAGCTTACCGTCAATCCACCGCCGCACGTGGTCTTTGCGTTCGGTGTGCTGTTGATCGTCAGACAAATGGGAGTTGGAATCAGGTGCCTTGGTCATCTTGCCCTCACATGTGGTTTCCGCGATGTCCCGAGGGGAGCAGGTCAGTCCAGGTTTGGATTTTTTCATCTGTCTTGCCCTCTGATTATTGCCGCGTTCGGACCAGAAAATTTGAGTTAATCTGAAACTGAACTCCTCGTTTTCACCACATTCTCGCTTTGGTTCTGCTCGGGCCATCAGATCAACCTGTTGTCGTGCCAGGGGTGGCTTAGGGGGTGATCGATGTGATGCTTCAATTCCAAAGTATGGTTGCAACGGGGAGCGCAGCGCTCGATTCAGGTATCGGCGATACCGCTTTAAAAACGTTTAACGGGGACACGTATCTTTATACCGTGACCGGACCTGCCGGTGGCGTCACGGTTTGGCGGTTGGTCGACGGGGCAATTCCGCAGCTTGTGGACACTGAATACTACACTGGCACCATCACGTTTGTTGTTGGTCGGAGTGGCGTTCCGGTGACCTTGGGCGGGCAGGATCAATTGGTGCTGGACGTGAATACATCAACGGGTCTGGTTGGGTATGATCTGAACTCCGACGGCTCAATCGGAGATCTGCAGGAGACCGGAACTTTAGCCGGAGGTGGCGACGTCTCTGCCCTGGTGCAAATGTCACTGGGCTCAACTGATCTTCTAGCCATCGCGCATGAGGGTACCGGGCAAATTGGCACATATTTTGTAAACGGCGACGGCACGCTCAGTCTGGCGGGGCTAGCAGTTGGCGAGGCTGATTCGATGCAGGCGTTGCAGTCTGGGGCAGGGCAGTTTGTCGTTTCGGCTGATGCCGCAACCAATGCTATCTCTGTATTCCAGTTGGATGCGGGCACTGGCATGTTGGCGGCAATCGACAACACGAGTGCCATCGAAACGCTGGGTATCGCCGTGCCGACGGCTGTTGAAGTCGTCGAGGCCTATGGCCAGTCCTGGATTGTTGTCGCTGGGTCCGCCAGCAACTCGCTCAGCGTCATGAAACTCAGCGATACTGGCAATCTTATCCCTACCAATCATGTTTTGGACACGCTCGATACGCGGTTCGAATCGGTTCAGGATCTTTCCCTGATTGAAGTAGATGGGCGTGTTTTTGTTGTGGCTGGGGGCGGCGATGATGGGATAACTCTGTTCACCCTCACACCTAATGGGCAATTGGTCCATCTGGAAAGTTTCGCCGATACATTGGGCAGCGGCCTCCAAAACATTCAATCCCTGAGCGTAGCCCATGTTGGTGATGAGTTGCAGATCCTGGTCACATCGCAACAAGACGCTGGCGTGAATCTTCTGACCACATCTGTCAGCGAACTGGGAGTGGTGAGTGAAGGATTCGGCACTGTAAACGGCACCGCACTGAATGACATGCTAAGTGGCAGTATTCTGCAAACTTCGCTTCTGGGCGGGGCGGGAGACGACATTCTGATCGCCGGAGCTGGAGCAACCACCATGACAGGCGGGGCAGGGGCCGATATCTTTGTCATGCAGTCCGGCAGCGATCCAACAACAATTACGGATTTCGAGGTGGGCGTAGACCGGTTGGACTTGTTTGACTACCTGTTGTTGCGCACCCCTTCACAACTGACGTTCAGGGTCACCGCACAAGGGGCCGAGATCGAATATCGGGATGAGCTAATCCAGATTTATTCTGCTTCGGGTGGTCCCCTGTCCAGTTCCGACGTATTTGGCACCGGGTTTGGTGGTCCGGATCACATCCCGGTTGACTTCGCTGGTTTCGAAGGGTTGGAGTCAAATGGGTCACCAGGAATTCAGGGGGAAATCTCCGTGAACTCTGAGACTACCAATCCGGGTTTGACAGACGCCGAAATCAAATTCACCCCAAATGGCGGAGGGACAGTCAGCGTCAGAGCCGATGACGAAGGGCGATTTGATCTGGATATGCCTTCCGGGTCGTTCTCTGGTGAGTTGGATATTGTCAAATCCTACTCCACCGCCAGCAAGGAGATAAATGCTTTGGACGCTCTGCAGGTGCTCCGTCTCTCTGTCGGGTTGGACCCTACCTGGGGACCAGCATCGCCCGAAAATCTGATCGCCGCAGACATCACGCAAGATGGTACGATCAACGCTCTGGATGCACTGGCGATATTGCAAGTCGCAGTCGGAAAACCTTCGGCGCATAATGCAGAGTGGGTATTTATGGACGCTGACGCCGATCTTTCGGGCATAACCCGAAACAACGTAGACTATGAGACCGGCGTCGATATCGTAGTGGTTGACGGCGTGGTGTCAGCAGACATGACATCGATCCTCCTGGGAAACCTCGAAGCTTTCTGAGCGTCGTAGTAGGGTATTGGATCACCCAATTGCTGAGCTATTCTTCCAACATGGCAACATTTTGGCTATGAATTTTTGAGGCTCAGGCTCTCATGATAGTGATCCTTTCTGCCAAGGTGCCCGGGGATCACAGCATCGCTTTCGGTGCCGATCTGCGTTAACAGTTGGACCACGCGTGGAACTCAAAACCACGATCAAAGGTGATTGAGCGTCGTGCGGGCTAGGTCATGGACGCACTAATTTGGTTGCCGCCGTGTCGGCTGCGTGTTTCAAGCCCCTGAGTTTTAAGGGTTTAGCATGAGCAATCTATTCTGGCTGACTGACGAACAGATGGCGCGACTTTAGCCTTACTATCCGAAGAGCCATGGCAAGCCGAGGGTTGATGACTGGCGTGTGTTGAGCGGAATTATTTTCATTAACCGCAACGGGTTGCGGTGGTCTGATGCGCCTCGTGAATATGGGCCGCCCGAAACACTCTACAACCGGTGGAAGTGGTGGAGCGACATGGGTGTGTTCGCTCGGATCATGGCTAGGTTCGCTGTGGAAATAACCAATCATGAGACCGTCATGATTGATGCAACCTACCTCAAAGCTCATCGCGTGGCCTCTAGCCTGCGGCTGAAAAAAGGGGGGCGCGGTCGACTGATCGGGCTTACAAAGCGTGGCATGAATACGAAGTTGTACGGCGTTACCGACAGTCTCGGACGTCCGAGACGTTTCTTCATATCTGCCGGACAGGTCAGCGATTACGCATGAGCTAGGGCCCTGATCAACGGCCTTCCATCTGCTGGCTGGCTGCTGGGAAATCGTGGCTATGATGCGGACTGGTTCCGCGAAACCCTGATAGACAAGGGAATAAGTCCTTGCATCCTTGGTCGAAAATCACGCGACTAACCTGTCCAGTACGACAAGCGCCGCCACGAACGCCGTAACCGGATTGAGATCATGTTCGGACGTATAAAGGACTAGTGGTCGGTTGCTGCCCAATATGACAGGTGCCCGAAGGTCTTCCTCTCGGCGATTGCACTCGCAGCTACCGTCTTGTTCTGGCTGTAGTTTAATGAGCCTGGAAGCTAGCCGAGTGAGGAGATTATGAAATCTGTACCGTATGTTGGTGGGAAGATGACGGGTAAGACGATCGCAATGCAGACGAGGTTCTGGGAGGCCCGAACCGCCGGTATTCATTGAGCGATGCTCGTCAAAAAACTATTGATCACGGCTATATGTATGCAAGTGACGAGGGGATTCCGACTGTCGACAAGCCAAGCAAGGCTAGGCGGGAACTCTTGGCGTATATAGGGATCTTGTCCGATCCACTCGAACAAATTGATCTGGAAAAGTTCGAATTGCTTTTGGACAGGGCTAGCAAACTAACCAGTAGGTAGTTTTGGGTTTGTCGCAGATGCTTTCTGCACACGCGATCATTGGCCGTGATCGGTCGCATTGGTGCGATTGACGTGAAGATGAGGGGCCTACTCAACTGGAGATCTGTTCACATAACACCCCTACATCGACGTTCTCGGTTCGTTATAACGCCATCAAACATCCACTTGATGCGGAAACTTTCAATGAAGTTATCTATCGATGTTGATGCCGCAATGGGTGCCACTCTGTCTACAGACCATGGGCCCTAGCGGCCTCACTGATTACAAAAGTCAGAACGCTCGGGCTTCACGGGATTTGTTCTCAGTGAACTGTGGGTTTCGCAGCTATCCCCCATTACTCCAGATGGGTTTTGAACCAATCAATTGTGCGGTCCCAGGCCAAGTTGGCCATCTCCTCGTCATAGCGTGGCGTGCTGTCATTATGGAAGCCGTGGTTGGCATTTTCGTAGATATAGGCTTCGTAAACCTTATCGTTGGCTTTTAGAGCAGTCTCAAAATCTGGCCAGCCCGCGTTGATGCGTTCGTCCAACTCTCCCATCTGAACAAGCAAAGGCGCTTGGATTTTGGCCACATCCTCCACCGCTGGCTGGCGCCCGTAGAATGGGACACCAGCGGCCAGTTCGGGATAGGCCACGGCAATTGCGCTGACCACACCGCCGCCGTAGCAGAAACCAACAGCGCCGACCTTTCCAGTGCAATCATCTCGGTTCAACAAGTATTCGAACCCATTGAAGAAATCGTTCATCAACTCGACCCGGTCCACTGTCTTTTGCAGCTCGCGCCCATCGGCGTCGTTGCCAGGGTACCCGCCCACCGACGTCAGGCCGTCTGGAGCCAGAGCCATGAACCCGGCTTTCGCCAATCTGCGCGCCACATCTTCGATGTATGGATTCAAGCCGCGATTTTCGTGGATGACCAGTACTGCTGGTAGGGGCTCTTCAACGCCGGCAGGCCGAACAAGGTAGCCCCGAACGTCGCCGGTTCCATTTGGTGAGGGAAAGGTGATGTAGTCTGCATGAATATCGGGATCGTTGAAGGATACCTGCTCGGCCAAAGCATAATTCGGGCTAAGCATGTTCAGCAACGCGACCGCAGATAAACCGCCAACCGCGAACTTACCAGCGCGGTCCAGGAACTGGCGCTTGGTGATTTTGCCGTGCGCGTAAAAGTCGTACAGGTCCAGAAGTTCCTGGTCGAAGTCTTTTGCCGTCATGCGAGTCATGGTCAATCTCCTGATGAGTTGGCAGTTGAAAGGGAGAAGTCGTCAGATCATAGGGTCGTGGTTGGTTTGAGTTTTTTGAAAATTCTGTCCAACGTCACGCAGCCTTTAGATGCTCCAAGGCAGCCTGAGTGCCGCCTCCGTTATGAGGCATGCCGCTCTTGGTTAGCCCCATTTCTACGCCAGAAAGGGCGGCCATCAACATTAGGTCGTTGAAATCGCCCAAATGACCAATGCGGAACACCTTGTCGGCTACCTTGGACAGACCATTTCCTAGTGAGATGTCATAGTGCTCAAGCGCCGTAGCACGAAACGCATCGGCGGAGTGACCTTCTGGGACCTTAACCGCAGTCAAGACGCCCGATTCCTGACCTTGATGTGTGCACAAAACCTCAAGGCCCCAGGCGCGCACGGCAGCCCGTGTCGCGGCTCCGTGTCGGGCATGACGGGCAAAAACGTTGTCTAACCCTTCCTCGTGCAACATGTCTATGGCCTCATTCAATCCATAGAGAAGATTGGTGCCGGGAGTGTAGGGAAAATACCCGTTCTGATTTGGTCCGACCATATCCTGCCAATCCCAGTAACTTCGCGGCGTGTTCACGGATTTCGAGTGTTTCAGCGCCCGATCGCTCACGGCGTTGAAGCTCAGACCAGGCGGTAACATCAGTCCTTTTTGCGAGCCGGAGACACACACATCGACCCCCCAGTCATCGAACCGAAAATCAATCGACGCAAGGCCGGAGATGGAATCCACGATTAGAAGTGCGGGGTGTTTTGCTGCGTCTATGGCCCTGCGCACCTCCTCAATTGATGAGACTGACCCGGTGGACGTTTCGTTGTGAACGACGCAAACCGCCTTGATGTCGTGCTGCTCGTCCGCACGTAGACGGTCTTCAATCTGATTGGGGTCCGCGCCGCCGCGCCAATCCCCTTCGATCAGCTCTGGGTGCAATCCTAGTTTTCCAGCCAAGTTGCACCACATGAAAGCGAAATGCCCTGTTTCAAACATCAGAACTTTTTCGCCCGGCGAAACCGTGTTCACAAGTGCGGCTTCCCACGCACCGGTGCCGGATGAAGGATAGATAAAGACGTTCTGTTTTGTCTTGAAAATCGTCTTCATACCATTGAGGGCTTTATTCCCGACTTCTGCAAAATTGGGTCCTCGATGATCAATGGTCTGCGTGCTTATGGCTCTCAGGATTCGATCTGGCACAGCACTTGGCCCTGGAATCTGCAAAAAGTGTCTACCCGCCTGACGCATTTGAACTGATCCTTACGCTGGTGCCAAAAAAGTGGCGCTATTACCTATTGCAAAAGTTAATTATGAATTCATTATTCAGTCAACGGTGAAGTAAAGCGTCTAACTGGGCTTACACGGAAGGGAAGACGTACCTGATGGTAGAGAATGGATCTTTGTACCGCCGACTGTTGTCTGATGTACGGGGGGAAGTGATGTCAGATCCGGCATCGCTGGCTCGATACTCGACCGATGCTTCAATCTATCAGATGATTCCGGACGCTGTGGTGATCCCTCGGTCCGCAGAAGATGTCCAAGCTGTAATGTCCATTGCGCGGGACGAAGGAAGTTCGGTTCTTCCTCGCGGCGGCGGCACGTCGCAATGCGGGCAAACGGTCAATCAGGGCGTTGTGCTGGACAACACAAAACACTTGAATCGTATTCTAGACGTAGACGTTGAGAAGCGAATTGCGCGCGTTCAGCCCGGTGTTGTTCTGGATCAATTGAACGAAGCTTTGAAGAAGCATGGCCTGTGGTTTCCCGTGGATCCTTCAACAGCGTCCCGTTGCACTCTTGGGGGGATGGCGGCAAACAATTCTTCAGGTGGAAAATCTCTGCGATACGGGATCATGCGAGACAACGTCCGTGCGATAAACGCAATCATGGTTGACGGCACGGAAGCGCGGTTCAGCGCTGATACGGCCGCATCAGGCGATTTTGCGGATCTTGTTGGTGACATGCGCTCTCTTGGGCGTCGCGAGGCTGCTGAAATTGACGCTCGTTTTCCCAAAGTTCAGCGCCGTGTGGGCGGGTACAATATCGACGCCCTCATCGGTAACGACATCAACATGTCCCATTTGTTGGTGGGGTCAGAAGGCACATTGGCCTATTTCACAGAGCTGGAATTAAGTCTGGCACAGCTGCCGGGTGCAAAAGTTACCGGTGTGTGCCATTTCCCGACATTCCGTGCTGCAATGGAAGCCACCCAGCACATCGTGACACTCAACCCCCAGGCGGTAGAGTTGGTCGACGACACCATGATTGCATTGGGGCGTGAAATCCCATTGTTTCGCGAAACGATTAATGCCTTTGTTGAAGGCAATCCCGAAGCCCTGCTGCTGGTGGAATTCGCCGAGGGCAGCGCCGAGGCCAATGCAGCAAAACTGGTCGAGCTTTCGCAACTGATGGGAGATCTCGGGTTTGCTTTCAGCGGTGCGGAAAACCGATGGGGCGGCGTTGTCTCTGTTACGGACAACTCTTTGCAGAATGCTATCGCCGAGTACCGAAAATCCGGGTTGAATGTCATGATGTCGATGAAGGAGGCAGGCAAACCGATCTCTTTTGTCGAAGATTGCGCCGTCCCTTTGCCCGACCTCGCCGATTACACCGCTGGCCTAACAAAAATATTTGCCCGGCATGGCACAAAGGGCACATGGTACGCGCATGCCTCGGTGGGGTGTTTACACGTGCGCCCTGTGCTGAACATGCGGCAGGACAAAGACGTCCGAACAATGAGGGCGATCGCCGAAGAAACATTTGATCTGGTCAAAAAATATAAAGGATCTCATTCAGGTGAACATGGTGACGGGATCGTAAGATCAGAATTTCATGAAAAGATGTTTGCTCAGCGTATCGTTTCTGCGTTTGAGCAGGTTAAGAACCGGTTTGATCCCGACGGGGTGATGAATCCCGGCAAGATCGTGAACGCGCCTGCCATGGATGACCGCCGACTGTTCCGCTATGGCCAGAACTATTTGGTTCCTGAATTCGAAACGACGCTGGACTGGTCCGCTTGGCCGGGTTCCGGAGGAGGGTTTCAGGGCGCCGTCGAGATGTGCAACAACAATGGTGCATGCCGCAAGCTCGGGGGTGGGGTTATGTGCCCATCTTTCCGAGCGACCCGAAACGAGCGTGATGTTACGCGTGGAAGGGCAAATACACTGCGGTTTGCGATCAGCGGGCAGATGCCAGGCGGTTTGTCGTCCGATGCCATGTTGGACACAATGAAGTACTGCGTGTCCTGCAAAGCTTGCGCTCGGGAATGTCCGACCGGCGTCGACATGGCGCGAATGAAAATCGAAGTATTGTCAGCAAAACGTAAAAAAGATGGGCTGACGTTGGCAGACAAATTGATAGCTTACCTGCCCCGATATGCGCCAAAAGCCGCGAAAGTCGCGTGGCTTGTGAATTTACGAAACAAAATTGCACCCTCGCGTAAGCTATTGGAGGGACCGACTGGTATTTCAGCGCGACGTTATCTGCCAGTGTGGTCTTCTGCTCCGTTCCGTGATGCCGAGGCTCAGGACAATGATCCGCAGGTGTTGCTGTTTGCCGATGTGTTCAACCGGTATTTCGAACCGGAAAATTTACGCGCCGCTGTCCGGGTTTTGCGGGCAAACGGACTTCGGGTGGCCGTGGCGCGAGACGATCAATCCGACAGGGCCTTGGATTGCGGACGTACTCTTTTAGCTATGGGCTGCGTCGACGAAGCGCGTCACGAGGCACAACGCGTGATTGACGCGACGCGAGAGGCGGTTGCAAAAGGTGTTCCAGTAGTCGGGCTCGAACCGTCCTCTATCCTCACTTTCCGGGATGAGTTTTTGGCGCTTTGCCCGGGGCCGGAAACGGAGATGTTGTCGAACGCAGCCCGCACCTTTGAGGAATTCTTGGCCAAGCAGCCGGATTTGCCCCTGAGTTCGTTGGATCGCCCGATCTATGTGCATGGGCATTGCCACCAGAAAGCACACGACGCCGTCAAACCGATGCTCAACCTTTTGAAACGTATTCCGGAGGCACAAGTTCACATGATAGAAAGCGGTTGTTGCGGCATGGCCGGGGCGTTTGGATATGCGCCTGACACTATCGATGTTTCGATAAAGATGGCACAACTCGACTTGTTCCCGGCGTTGGAAGCAGCGCCTATAGATGCAGTTATCGTGGCAGACGGGACATCTTGCCGCCATCAAATCGCCGAAGGTACGCAGCGGAAGCCCATGCACGTCGCGCGCCTGTTGGATATGGTTCTTGATGTTTAGGAACTGGAAATGAGCCTGACGGACAGCATTATACGCCCGACCCTTCATGAAGAACTGGTCGAAAGGCTGCGTAACCTGGTTGTCGAAGATGTTCTAAAGCCGGGTGAAAAAGTGCCCGAGAAACAGCTTTGCGACTCGTTGGGGGTCTCACGGACACCTTTGCGAGAAGCTTTAAAGGTGCTTGCATCAGAAGGCTTTGTGGTACTTCAAGCCAACCGGGGGGCCCGCGTCGCAAGTGTCACGCGAGAGGAATTGGAGAATACGTTTCCAGTGCTTGCGACGCTTGAGCAACTGGCGGGAGAGTTGGCATGTCAGCATATGGATTCCGCTGAAATTGAACTAATCGAACGTCGCCACGCCGATATGCTGAAAGCCTATAAGTCACATGACCGACAGGCATATTTTAAGGCCAATCAGGACATTCATCAGGCACTGATACGTGGCGCGCGGAACGATATCCTCGAAAGCCACCACAAGCTCTTGGCCGCACGGGTCCGCCGCGCACGTTTTATGGCCAACTTGTCGGACGAGCGCTGGGCGCAGGCCATTGACGAACATGAAGCCATGATGGAGTTACTCAGGGCTCGCGATACAGATGGGCTTGGAAAGTCCATGAAGCATCACATGATGAACAAACTTTCGGCCCTTGTGAAAGCGCTGGAGGCTGAGGATGAGTTGCTTAAGTAACGACTGGCCGAAGTCGACTACCAGCTTCCCTCGGATACGCGGCTAGTCAGTCTTTAGACCAAGAAACGGGGGCGTCAGCCCACAGTCCAAGGCAAGTTTGTTGAGGTCCCTACATAGGGCCGGGTTAAGCCTAACACCGTCTTTGCGGCGACCCTCAGCGGCGGCCGTTTTGCCGTCGCCCGGCAGGCGCACGGGATCATGACCGGGCAGGGGAGGAGATGCACGCATTTCAGAAAACACGCGGGCTGCGTTAGAAGCAAAGTCTTTGTCCAATCCAAAAGCTGCCGGATCAAGCGACATTACAAATTGCCCTGTGTTCGTGGACGAAGTTGTGTCTGAGGTGAAGTTAACCACATCAGAGCCGAAGGCCGCGCCGTTCAAGACCCCGGCCATCAACCCGATTGCTACGGAAAGACCAAACCCTTTCGGACCGCCGATCGGCAAAAGAAATCCTTCTGACTTGAGGGCGGGGTCCGTCAATGGGTTTCCATCACGCCCAACCATCCAGCCCTCGGGCATAGGCTTGCCTTGCTGCAACAGGGTTTTGATCTTACCCATCGCGGCCACAGTCGTCGCCATATCAAACACAAACGGGTCGGGGCCATCGACGGGGGCGGAAAAAGCAATGGGATTGGTGCCAAGAAGCAAATCGCTTCCGCCATAGGGCGGGACATGGTTCGCGCTGCCCACTGCTGCTGCCATACCAAGCAACCCAGCCTCGGCTTGTGGACGCACATAAAGTGCGAGTGGTCCTGCATGGTTGCCGCGCCGAACACCGACCCACCCGATACCGGCCGCTTTAGCCTTTTCAATTGCAAGATCCCGCGCCGCCGACATAGCCAGATGGCCGAGGCCATCGTCTCCGTCGATCAAAGCGGTTGCGACAGTCTCATGTTCTACAGTGACTTTTGGCGTAGGATTAGAGCCGCCCCCTGCCAGTCTGGCAAGATACTGGCGCAGGCGAAAAACACCATGCGTACCGTAGCCATAAATGTCGGCCTCGACCATCAGCGAGGCCACCTTGTCCGCATCTGTTTTTGGCACACCTCGAGTTTCGAGCGCGGCCGCCACAAATTCACGCAGGGTGTGGCAGTCTATTTTCACAGGCTCAGAAGTCATCTCTTCCCACCTGTTCTTTGTGCCAGAACACCAATTTACGCTGTGTCCAAACCACCGACGCAAATACCACCAGACCAACAAGGCTGAGATACAGGATCAACGAGAAGACGCGCGGCGTGTTGAGCTGCGAGGCCGCAACTCGGATAAGTTCGCCAAATCCCTTACCACCACCCAGGAATTCCCCTGTGATCGCACCAGCCATTACGCCGACTGCTCCGATCTTGAGGCCGGTGAAAATTTGCGGCAGGCCAGTCGGCAGTTTCATCTTGAACAATGTCTGCATCCGACTTGCGCCCATCGTCTTGAAAAGCATACGCGCGTTTTCGTCGGCGGCGTGTAGTCCAGCCGCAGTACCCACCACGATTGGAAAAGTCGCTATAAAAGCAGCGAGCGCGACCTTTGATTCAATGCCAAAGCCTAACCACGCTACAAAGAGTGGGGCAAATGCCACCTTTGGCATGGTATCTATGGCCACTAGGTAAGGCATCACTGCCTTTTCACCAAATGCCGTTTCCCCCACCAATACGCCCAGCGAAAAACCGATCGCGATTGCCAGCGCAAAACCATAGATAACTTCTTTGATTGTGATCCACAGCGCCCCAAGCATGTAGCCGCCAGTCAATAGGTTTTGTCCCACGAAGATCATATCTTTCAGGGTTTCCATCGGTGTCGGCAAAATTATTGGGGAAACCAGCCCAAGGCTCGTGACACTTTGCCATGTGCCCACGAAAACCACGAAGACAAAGGTCATCGCCAGCCAGCGTGGGACCGAGTCGATAAAGTGAATTTTCTGTTCCCATACCGTGTCTTCTGCGGTGTCAGAATCTTTTAGGGAAGGTGAGTGGTTATGAACGTCGCTCACATTTCTTCTCCCTTATCCAGGAGGCCGCGAATGTAGTCCACAATAGCGCCAAACTTGGGCGTGGTCATCATATCCAACGTGCGTGGGCGTGGCAGGTCGACCTTCACGATCTCGGCAATCCTGCCTGGGCGTGGTTTCAACACGACGATTTCGTCGGACAATATCACGGCTTCCTGGATAGAGTGCGTTACAAGAAAAGCAGTCGCATCCTGTTCATGGCAAATCCGCTGCAGTTCCATATTCATCATGTCACGTGACAGCTCGTCCAGCGCGCTGAATGGTTCGTCTAACAAAAGCACAGCTGGTTCAGTGATCAACATACGGCAGATTGAGGCGCGCTGAGCCATGCCGCCCGACAATTCATTCGGGTATACGTTTTCGAATCCCTTCAAACCCACGATGTCCAAAAGTTCGTGAGCCTTGCCCATTGCTTGTTTGGCGGCTGCCTTGCCGTCGCGGATTTCGATTGGCAACACGATGTTTTCCACTGCTGTTTTCCAGGGAAAAAGCGTCGCTTGCTGGAACATCATACCTATGTCCCGACGGGGTCCAGTTACTGGCAGTCCTTGTAGGATCACGCGCCCTTTGGTGGGAGGGATCAGACCCGCCATGATCTTGAGCAGAGTCGATTTTCCGCAGCCGCTGGACCCGATGACAGAGGTGAAGCTTCCTTTCCGCAGCGTCAGATTTATGTCCTCAAGCGCAACAACAAGATTGCGGGCATAGGTCTTGCTTAAATGGGTCAATTCGTAGACCGGCGTGCCCAAAGGCGCGCCGGAAAACTCTTGTGCGGCTGCAGCGTTCATTTACTGGCGGCCTCGTTGCCAATGGCGGCAAATTCATTGGTCCAGGCCGCGCTCAAGTCATCAAGCGGTCCCGGAATTTCGCCGCCTGCGACAAGTGCGTCTTGCCATTCTTGCCAAACCTCGGCGGGGTACCATCCCAGACCATTGCTTGGATCCGCTGCTATGGTCTTCGAGCGTACGGCATCGAACAGCGCGGCCTGGAATTCTTTGTCTTCGCCTTCCTGCGGATTGCCGTCCGCCAGATGCTTCAGCACAGCTTCACGGTTAGCATCATCGAGAGCAAAGGCATGGCCACGTGCGAACGCGCGGCTCCAGGCCTCGACCAATTCGCGATCGTTGGCGATTGTGTCAGCCATTGTGGCGATACCGTTTCCGAAGAAACGCCCGAATTCCGCAGGCGTGATGTCGCGCACTTTCATTCCGCGCTGGTTCAGGATTGCTGTATCTGCCGTCGAAGCAGAATAAGCGTCGATTTCACCGTTCAGGAAAGCTGCAGTCGCAGGACCGCCGTCGCCAACGGTAAGAAATGTGAAATCCTCACCTTCTTTCATACCTGCACCGGTCAAGACGTTGCGTGCAAAACCCACTTCGGCACCGTCTGCGGTGCCGGTTCCGATAACCTTTCCACGCAGTTCCTCAACGCTTTGGACTGCAGAATCTTCTGGCACTGCGATGCCAAAGTTGCTGCGCGCTGCCACGTTGTAGATATGTACGGCATCCACATCGCGCGACCGCGCTGCAATCAGAGGTCCGGGTCCAGGGCGACCGAAATGCGCTTGCCCAGCAGACAACGCCTGAAGCACGGCGCCTGAGCCGTTGATTGCCTCGACTGTCACGTTCAATCCTTCATCTGCGAAGTACCCTTCTCCAATGGCGACAAACACAGGAAATGAGTTGATTGCCGAAGGGCTGGGTTGCACGAAAGTGATTTCACGCAAGTCTTGCGCAAAACCCATTGTTCCTAGTGCTCCTGCTACCGGAACAGCAGTAAGCAGGGACGCTGTGAAAGTCCTTCTGTTCATCATTGTAGTCTTCCTCCCTTGAATGTTGACGCCTCACAGCGATTGCTGCGTAGGAGCCATTATACGGCGCGCACTGTGTTCCTTAGCGTGCCGATTTCGGAAACCTCGCAAACTACGACGTCCCCGTTTTTCAAAAACTGCGGCGGTTCCATTGCGTATCCGACGCCTGATGGCGTACCTGTCGCAATGATGTCTCCCGGTTCCAGTGTCAGGCCTTCTGACAAGGATGCGATCAACGTTGGAATGTCGAATATCATGTCCGACGTCATCCCGTTTTGGCGCTGCTCACCGTTAACGGTCAGTCCGATCGACAGAGCTTGCGGATCGCTGATGGCATCGGCGGTCACGATGTAGGGACCAATTGGGCAAGATCCGTCAAGCCCTTTGCCTTTGAAGTACTGGCCGCCATGGCGGCGCTGTATATCACGGGCAGTTATGTCGTTCAGAATAGAATACCCAAAGACATGATTAAACGCATCTGCCTTGGTGATGTTACGCCCGCGCTTCCCTATCACGACTGCCAACTCGACTTCGTAGTCGATGGACTGCGACACCGAAGGGAAAAGTAGGATGTCGGCGTCTGGTGCAACGACCGAGGTCGGCGGCTTGGTAAAGAAAACCGGATGTTCGGTGACGCCGATTTTCTCTTTTTGCGCCCGTTCGCCTTCTGCGATGTGCTCAGCGTAGTTTCGCCCCACGCAGAAAACGTTCTTACGTGGCGTGGGAATGGGCGACAGAAGAGGCGCGTCTTCGGGGACGAGCAAGTCCTTGAGTTCGCCTGCCTCACCCGCGACAACAACGGCGTTCAACGCCTCAAGCGCGGTCTGACCGCCTTCGATAATCAGCTGCATCGTGCTTACATCAAGAACCGTATCCGGCATGAGCATCTTAATCGCACGCGAAACATCCAACCTGCTTCCGTTAGCAAGTATTGCGACACAAACGGCGTTGCCATCTACTGAAACGGTCGCTAAACGCACTTGGCTCTCCTCCTACATGCTGGCGCCAACTTAGGTCACCGATCTTGGTAGGCGACTCAGATTTGGTTGTCCTTTGCCCTTGAGTTTTTGCCGACTTGGCGTTTCAATCAATCAACCAATCAGCAAATTGGGTGGCAAGGTGAGTGAGCCTACAGAACTTTCGCAACGTGTCCGGGACCTGATCGACAATGCGGGATACCGGCACAACGATAGGCTTCCGCCTGAAAGGGAACTGTGCCAATGGCTGGGCACAACCAGAAATCAGCTGAGGCGCGTATTAGCTGAACTTGAGGCGCAGGGGCTTATCTGGCGGCATGTGGGTCGGGGCACTTTCGTTGGTGCCCGACCGGTTCTCAATCTGACGGACGTGACCTATCTGGGTGACCAGATCAAGCCAGAACAGGTTGTGGGTGTTCGGTTTACCATCGAGCCGCAGCTTAGCCGCCTTGCCGCGCTTCATTCTACGCGTTCGGATCGCGAGCAAATGAGGCTCTGCGTTGAGAGGTGCCGAGCCGCAGAAGACTGGCGCACATATGAAGCATGGGACAATAATTTGCATCACGCGATAGCCCGGGCAACGCGTAACCAGCTTTTCCTGTATTTCTTCGAGACTCTGAATTCCGTTCGAAGGTCCATTGTGTGGGGACAACCTCGTAAAACCTATAAGCCGCCCGACGATTACTCCAGCTTTCGAGAGCATGACTTGATCCTGGCGGCGATATCGAGTGGAGACGGAGAAGAGGCGGCGCAGGCCATGTTGGCTCATCTGAGATCCGTTTACTCCCGTGTGTTGCCAGCTAGTCTTGAGGCCGACCACTAAACTAGAGCCCGACCAATTTGGGAAATGGTTGGGCTAAGCTGCGGCTGAACCTCTTGCAAATCGACGGTCACATTGGCGATGACTGAGACAAGAGCTACGTCTTTTCGGGCGTGGCACAGCATCGATCGGAACAAGGCCACAGATTGGCAAACCGATCTTTGGCAACGAAACGTTCAGGAGGAAAGCGATGCACGATCATGTAATTCCCGCGGCGAAGGTTCACGAAATACCGGTAGAAGGCGGTGGCCGGTTTCCGGTACGTCGGGTTTATTGCATTGGTCGAAACTACGCGGCGCACGCTATAGAAATGGGCCACGACCCAAATCGTGAACCCCCATTTTTCTTTCAAAAGAATCCTGACAATCTCGATCCATCCGGAGAATTCCCATATCCTGCTCACAGCTCGGACGTACATCATGAAGCTGAAATGTATGTGGCGCTTAAATCCGGTGGCACGAAAATTTCTGTGGAAGATGCTCTGGATCATGTCTACGGCTACGGGCTTTCACTGGATATGACCCGTCGAGATCTACAGGGCGAAATGAAGAAAATGGGTCGTCCTTGGGAAATCGGGAAGGCATTTGAGCGCTCTGCTCCATGCGGAACGGTTCACAAAGTAGAAGATGTTGGGCCACTCGACGAAGGCGCAATTCGCCTATCGGTGAACGGAGAAATTCGGCAGGAAGGTGATTTGAACCAGATGATCTGGAAAGTCCCTGAAATGATATCTTACCTGAGCGATTACTTCGAACTTGCTGCCGGCGATGTTATCCTGTCTGGCACGCCCTCTGGAGTCGGTCCAGTAAACCGCGGCGATGTATTGGTGCTGTCGGTCGACAAATTGGGTAGCCTAACTATCAAGGTAACTTAGCAACCAGACCGAACCCTCTCCGCGAAATTGGCCAATGCTTGTGTAAACGGATCCCAGATGCCCCACTTAGTCGCCGAATTGATCGCACCCCATTCGGGCACTGCAAATGCTATCGGTGCCCCAGGTCGATCTTGGTTGAACTACCTCGGGCTGCGTGAGCTTTGCGCAAAGGTCAAAAAAGATCTCCATCAGATCGGAGTAGGTCGCGGCGACCGAGTGGCAATTGTATTGCCCAATGGCCCGGAAATGGCGACGGCCTTCATATCCGTTGCCCAAGTGGCGACGACGGCACCTTTGAACCCGGCGTACACTTACGAAGAATACGTTTTCTACCTCAAGGATCTGAAGGCCAAGGCCCTATTTGTAAACGAAAACGACGATGGACCTGCCGTAAAGGCTGCTGGGGACCTTGGCATCGCAATCTTGAGGGCCTCTCACGATAGCTTACATTCGGCCGGACAGTTCTCCATATTGTCCTGTGACCCAATTGGCACGGCTGACACATCCGCACCGGGTGAAGATGATGTCGCCCTGATACTGCACACGTCGGGAACAACGTCGCGCCCCAAAATCGTCCCTCTGACGCAGGCTAATATCTACGCATCCGCGCGAAATGTGGCTTCGTCTTTGAAACTGACAATCGACGATCGCTGTCTGAGTATTATGCCGCTGTTTCATATCCACGGGTTGATTGCGGCTGTTGCCGCGTCTTTAGGTGCTGGATCTCAAATTAGCTGCGCCCCCGGGTTCAACGCTCTTAGTTTTTTCTCACAGGTCGCTGAAGTTGATCCGACCTGGTACACCGCAGTTCCGACAATGCATCAAGCTATTCTTGCCCGAGCTGCACGAAACCAATCGATCATTGAGCAATCGCGGTTGCGCTTTCTTCGGTCTTCTTCTGCTTCGTTGCCGGGCCCGGTAATGGAAGAGTTGGTGGCAACTTTTGATGCGCCCGTCATCGAAGCCTACGGTATGACTGAGGCGACACATCAAATGTGTTGCAACCCTCTTACTCCCCACACGCAAAAACCCGGATCTGTTGGAATAGCAGCAGGCCCCAAAGTCAGAATTGCTGACGAGAACGAAAATGTTCTGATCTCTTCGCGGGACGTCGGAGAAATCGTTATCAGCGGTCCGAACGTGACGCCGGGATACGAAAACAACCCGCAGGCAAATGTCGACAATTTCTTTGAAGTGGACGGAAAAACTTGGTTTCGCACTGGTGACCAGGGTTCATTCGACGAAGAGAATTATCTGCGACTGACTGGTCGTCTAAAGGAGCTTATCAATCGCGGTGGAGAGAAAATCAGTCCACTTGAGGTTGACGCTGTACTCTTAAGCCACCCAGACGTTGCTCAGGCAGTTTGTTTTGCCGTTCCCCACGAAAAACTGGGTGAAGACATAGCGGCAGCTGTGGTGCTTTCAGAAGGCGCGACGATCCAAGGTCAGGAGGTCAGGGCTTTTGTCGGCGCACGTCTCGCAAAATTCAAGGTGCCGACTTCGGTGGTTGTTCTTGAAGAAATTCCAAAAGGCGCGACTGGCAAGATACAAAGGATCGGACTAGCTGCTAAATTGGGACTGGCAAAGGCTTAGACACATGAAAGTTTGTATCTTTGGTGCCGGAGCTATCGGAGGTTACGTTGCCGGGAAACTTGCACAAACTGATACAGAAGTCAGTGTCGTCGCGCGTGGTCCCCACTTGGCGGCAATGCAGGAAAAAGGACTGACCCTGTTTGAGGAAGGGCAGGATCCAGTTAGCGTTCCAATACGCGCTTCAGACAATGCTGCCGATCTCGGCCCACAAGATTATGTCTTCATCACATTGAAAGCGCATTCCGTCCCAGCAGTCGTAGACTCAATGCAGCCGTTGATTGCAGACGAGACAACCGTAGTTAGTGGAGTGAACGGGGTGCCCTGGTGGTACTTCCACAAACTGGGCAGCCCGTACGAGGGGACGAGGTTGGCCTCAGTCGACCCGGATAATGTACAATGGGACGGTTTTGGGCCAGATCGTGTCCTCGGATGTGTTGTTTATCCTGCCGCCGAGGTCATTGCTCCGGGATCAATCAAGCATATCGAAGGCAATCGTTTTTCGTTGGGCGAGCCCGATGGTACTAAATCAGACCGTGCTGCCAAGCTTTCGGCTGCACTATCCGCCGCTGGACTGCGTGCGCCGGTAAGGCCGAGAATTCGGGACGAAATTTGGCTGAAGCTATGGGGTAATCTGTCGTTTAACCCAATTTCCGCTCTTACCCACTCAACACTTGATGTCCTGTGTGCCGACGAAGGCACACGCTCCGTGGCACGCGGAATGATGCTCGAGGCTCAGGAAGTCGGTGAAAAACTTGGTGTTAAGTTCCCGATAGATGTTGAAAAACGCCTCGACGGGGGAGCGGCGGTCGGTGCGCACAAAACCTCTATGTGGCAGGATTTGGAGTTGCGCCGACCGATGGAAATTGATGCCTTGGTCTCTTCGGTGCAAGAACTGGGGCAACTTACAGGGACCTCAACGCCCATAGTCGACACCGTCGCATCACTGATCAAACTGAGGGCGAAGGTCGCAGGTCTGTATTAAAGTCTTTCTAAGCTTTTTCATAAGAGCTTGGCTTGAGGGCGGATAACGGAGACTGGTTCGAAGATGTCCTACAGCACCTTTGGGGGATTATCTGAAGCTTCGATGACAGGCAGCTCCTCGTTTCGTGTCAGAAATGCTTGACGTTTAGGTCAGAATTCAACGACGCGATTTATTCGATTCTTGCGGTTTTGGTCGCCGATTGAGTCAAAAGTCTGTGACGTTTCAAAGGTGGCTGTTAGAAATTCCTCAAGTTCAAGTTTGGGCCTCCGCTTGGTCTTACTCTAGTTGTAAGACCGACTTGGCAAGAGATTCCACGAAACTTACGAAGAACTTGCTAGTACTCGGGAAAAGCAACTGGTAGTCCACTATAGGGTATTGGGCGGCAACAATAGGTTAGATGCGAGTTCGTCATCGACGCGGAGCACTATGCCGAAGGTGTTGAGAAAACCTGGTCCGCGATCCAGTCGAAAACCATACGAGGACCGCGACCTAAATTGGCCGGGTCCCGCGACATGACGTAGCCAGCGTCGCTCATGACTACGTCATTTGTGACTTTCACAAGCGAACCATTGCTGAGCAAGCCATCAATTAGGCCGATCCAACCCAAGGCGACCCCATCTCCTGCCAAGGCAGCCTGTGTGACCATGTCGTAGTTGTTGAAGCTGATATAATTTTTCTTTCTTTCACCTGTAATGCCCAGGCTATCAAACCATCCCTGCCAGGTTTGCCACTCGGCGGTGGCTGGTTTTGACAAGCTTAAAAGCTGAACATCCAGTAGGTCTGTTGAAGATCGAATTGGTGTTATCTTTTCTAATAGCTGGGGGCTGCAAATTGCTGCGACGATCTCTTCCAACAGTAGAATTTCACCAGGCTTAATCTGACTTATAGGTGCTACATGGATCTGTATATCACAATCCGTATCGTCCAGGCCCGGTGGCACAGTAGATGCCAGAATTTGAATTTCAATCTCGTCCCCAAGTTCTTCACGTAAATAGGCCAGACGCGGTAGCAGCCAAAACGTAGAGAAGGCGAAGTCGGCAGAAATCCGGACCCTCGGTTTGGATTTACGTTCCAGCAATGAACCAACTGCATAGCCCATTTGAGTCATTGCAGGTTTGACCACGTTGAGAAGCCTTAGCCCTTCATAGGTTAGTGAAACGCCACGGTGTTCTCGTTTAAAAAGTACCACGCCCAGATCGATCTCCAAACCCTTGATCCGTTGAGATATCGAAGATTGCGTCAAGCCAAGCGCTTCTCCGGCGCTTGTGAAGTTTCCATGCTTCGCGACCAATTCAAACGCATAGAGGGCGACAAGGTTGCGGCTGAGGTTGGTATTATTTTTATTAATGTCATCCATAATTACTGAACTACTGCAAAACTACACGAATATGTACCAAAAACTCTTTCACAGGGTGTTTGTAGCCGCCCGGACAAAAAAGAGACGGGATCGAGTCATGACCGGGTGCTGGCGCAATCAGACAATCCAGACTGCAAAAGCAATGCAAATAGGCAAGGCGGCTGACTGCATCGTTGGACGTAGTGATTTCCTTAATTGGCGGGCCGATCCCCATTCAACAGATCGTGCATGCACAGTTCAGTCTGCCGCTTTTTATTGCCTCAGTTAGGCAACATGGTTTGCCGCTAATCCAAACACGGCTTGGTGCTGAAGTCGAAGCAACTTGATCTTGCAACTCGCTTGATCAGCAACAGGGAGAAAAAGAATATGGCAGTTAAGCCTCCACTATCGGAACTTCCGATAAAAACCGCTGAAAACGGTTTCTATCGGGGGTTCAGCGTTAACGTGACGGTAATCAGTAAGATCATTATCAGTTTGCTGGTGGTCTGGTGTATTGTGTGGCCCACTCAAGCCGGCAGAATCTTAGGCGATTGGAACGCGGCCATTCTGGCCCAGTTTGCCGCTTGGTATATCTGGGTCGTAACCGCGTTTGTTATCGTTTGTATCGGGCTGGCAATCTGGCCGACCGGAGGGCGTCTGAAGCTTGGTGTGGAAGGGGAAAAACCAGAATTTTCCAACTTCTCTTGGTTTTCGATGATGTTTGGCGCCGGGATCGGTGTCGGGATGCTGACGTGGGCCGTTGCGGAACCTGTCGCGCACTTCAAGAACAACCCCTCGGTGATTCAAGGTATCACAACGGCGCTCGATGCGGACAACGTTAGAACTGCCTATGTGTGGTCCTATCTGCATTGGGGTCTTGGCGCATGGGCGTGTTATGCAATTGCTGGTCTTTCGCTGGCGTTCTTCAGCTATCGGCGCGGGCTGCCATTGACGATCCGGTCGTCGCTGACGCCGCTGTTTGGCAAAGCGCTGTCCGGTAACCTCGGTCACGTGATCGACATTGTGGCCGTTGTTGCTACTATCCTAGGCGTTGCTCAAACGCTGGGGTTCGGAGTCGAGCAGTTCGTTGCGGGTCTAACGCGAATCGGGATTGGGGGATTGGCACATGCTGATGGCTCAGCGACGACGCTTGGGATCATTGTTGCGCTTTTAGTCATCATGGGGGCCTCGACATTGTCGGCGTTGTCCGGCGTTGGCAAAGGCATCAAATGGCTGTCGAATATCAACATGGTGTTGTCGATCTTCCTGTTAGGCTTCTTCATCATTTTTGGTGCGACGTTCTTCGGAGCAAGTGCCTTCTTTGTAGGGATCTGGGACTACCTGGTCGCTCTGCCGTGGCTGAGCTTCAACGTCTACGCATCTGATGGCGTCGAAGGATCTGAATCCTTCCTGCTTGCTCAATGGCAGGGCTGGTGGCCAGTGTTCTATTGGGCCTGGTGGATCGCATTTGCACCATTTGTGGGACTGTTCCTGGCGCGCATCTCTCGGGGTCGTACAATACGCGAGTTTGTGTTGGGTGCGATGATTGTTCCCTCGCTGATGTGCTTTGTCTGGTTCGCTTGGGCAGGAGGTACAGCGATTGATTTGGAACTGAACGGCGAAGCGAATGGCGTGATCCTGGATGCGGCAAATGGCGACAAGATCTTTGCTATGACAGAATTCATGCTGGCTCCGATTGCACAGTTCCTAGCCTGGGCAATGGCGGTGGTCATCGTCGTTTTGCTTATGACCTTCCTGGTAACGTCAGCTGACTCGGCCGTTTTGATCGTCAACACGATCAACGCTGCAGGCGACGAAGGTCCCAAGGCGCGTCCGCACATCGTGTTCTGGGGCGCTGCGTTGGCTTTGGTTGTCGGTGGGTTGCTGATTTCCGGCGGCACTGGTGCCATTCAAACCGCGATGGTGATCGGGGCGTTGCCGTTCTCGATTGTGATGGCGCTGATGTGCATCGCTTTGATCAAGGCCATCTGGAACGACGGTCGGCGCGAGGCCGCAGGTGTTGCCTCGACCATTGATCCCGAAACCTCGACGATGCCAGCAGAATAAGCATCGCTGAAACTCTTGGGGCCCCGGTTAACATCCGGGGCCTTAGTCTATTTTGGGGTTCTGAGATGTGGTCGGAACAGACTGCCGGTCGCCATCGATCGAGGCGTTGCAGGCCTCGTCACGGCCGAGACAAGCGAGAACTCACAGACTGTTCAGCCTGTGTTTTTCAAGTATTCCACACAGCACTTCTTTGGCATGAAGCCGGTGTTGTCTATGGCGTTCGCGTGCTTCATTTGCCTTTCCTTCTTGG
>NZ_JBQFPW010000017.1:0-126272 GCF_056536585.1 Ruegeria sp. CK2 | reverse complement strand
ATGGCGAAGACGGCAACGCCGCCGTCGAAGCCAAGGTCAAAGCCGAAGTCGCCAACCTATGCGCCAAATTTCCCCTATATCCTAACTTGTAGTCGGGGCTGCAAAACAAAGAAAACGGCGCCCGTTCGGCGCCGTTTTTGTGTTGGGTGAAGCGCCAGACCCCGGCGGGAACGGCGCGATTGGGATCAGGCGTCCGATGCTGGTTCTTTCAGGACATCTTCCAACAGTTTTTCATTGCGGGCCTCTTCAATCCGGTTGATCCGATCTTCAGCCGAACGTGCGTCAAAGCGGTATTTGACCACGTTGATCAGGCTCAGTGTCAGAAGGACGATGCCCATGCCCCAGTACCCTTTGGTCGCCAAGGGCACATCGGTGGACAGATAAAGCGAAATACCCAACAGAGCGTAGGCAACGGCTACTCCGGCTCCGTTTAGCATCAGGATCAGGCCGTTTTCACTACGATTGTTCATTGGAGGTCTCCTATTTCAAAGTTGGTCTGGATCGAATGAAGTTCAGGTGTCGGATTGCGCCTTCAGGCGACTAAGAACATCAGCTGCCGTCGCGCGGGTCTTTGGGCCATATCCGGCCTCTTCCATACGGGCAGCAAGGTTGGTGTGATCCATACCTGCATCGATTTCCCGCAGAATTTCCGATTGCTCGAACGGATCGTCCTGATCCATCACGCGTTCGATCAAGGATTGAGCCTCGTCAATCGGGCTGTCTCCACCAAGATGCCGGTTCAACCGTTTTTGCAAGCCCTGTTCTCGCTTAACCGCACGGGCGGAAATCGCGCCTTGCTTAAGGTCCAGAATGAGGCGGCTTGCGGCCTGCACGGAATGCCGCAATTGCAGGATACGCGTTTCAAGCCGATCCACGGTCTGCATGCGCAGAGTCGTTTCGTTTTCCAGATCAGCAACAGCTTGCGCAGCGCTCTCAACCAAATCCTGATGCTCATCCGCCAGCGCCTGACGGGCCCTGGTCATCAGATCTTCAACGCGGCTTTTCAGCCCTTCGATTTGACGATTTTCATTGCGCTGCTTCTGGATCAAGCTCGCCAAGGTAAGCTTAGCCGCCTTCAGGTTCTGCTCTGCTTCGCGAATTTTCTGATCAATCAGCTCTATTGAATAGGTGTCGCGCAGATGATCTTCAGCCCGGGCATTTGCTCCATTTATCAAAGTCTTCAAAGTGCTAAACATGTGCTTCTCCAATTATGAACGATGTTCACAAAGTGGATATAGCAACACGATGAACACTGTTCAAGATATTTTTGAACAGTGTTCAGGAAACTAACTGTTTCCAATTCGTGAAAGAACCTGGGTAATCATCTTTTCGATTTGCTCGGGCGGTACGCCGGATATCCGGTTTTCAAGGCCAAGGGTGACAATCCCATGCACCGAAGAGAACAAGGCGCGTGTCATCAAGTCCATTTCAACCCTGTCAAGATCAGGAAACAATTGGCCGACGGGCTCGGCTATGTAAGAAAACAAGCCTTTCAACGCATCGCGATACCAATCAGGCACGGCCTCATCGTCAGCCATCTTCAGATCGAAAAGCGCGCGCCACAAATTCGTGTTTCCGTCCGCAAAACGCAGATAGGCAGTGCTCATGACAATCAAGCGCTGTACCGGGGGTTCGCTGCCGTCAAATGACGTACCGACGGCCTGTCCAAGCCGCCGAAACGTGCGTCCGTTCACGGCCATGACGATAGCGTTCAGATCGTCAAACACATTATAAATCGCACCCAGCGCACATCCTGCATCTTTGGCCAAATCCCGCGCCCTGAGATCGCTGAGGCCGTCTCGCCCAATACGACTCTCGGCAGCTTCGACCAGTTTGTCCCGTAACTGCTCACGTCGAATTTGGGATTTTGTTGACATTGCGCCCTCAACCTTGAACCGCGTTCATTCTTCAGCGCATAGGACAGAACACCCGATCAGATCAAGTCGCGCCACCAAAGAAACGCCAAAACAAGCACGAACAATGCCAACATGTTGAAGGCCAGGCTGCCAAGCAGACCCAGGAACCATCCCAGTCTGCGATCGGCCAGGTTGATTGATCCGAGATGCGCCTGCACATCCTCGGACGCCTGCACAAGCTTCGGAGTATCCAGAACCAGCCTCAGTTTGGGATGTTGAGCCATTTGCTCGGCCTGTGCCAGCACCATTGCCTGTTTGTAAACCCGCCGCGGCAAGCGAGGCTTCGCCTGCCGAACCGACGCCGCCAGACTCTTGCCACGCACGCCCAGCTTGGTTTTCAGCAGCACGATTGTCTGCGCGATCCGGGTTTGAATATCTGGGTCTTGCGACATAGGTGGCCTCCTGACGCGGCAATCTAGCCTCGGCCGCCGAAAGCTACAATGGGGCTGGCCGTTTCAACTGGCGGCTTGTATCACCCGCATATGCTGAACACGATCGTACATGGCGAACCTACCTCGCTCCCGCCCCTTGTTATCGCCCATGGTCTGTATGGATCGGCCCGAAATTGGGGCGTGATTGCTCGCAGGCTGTCGGATGAACGTCAAGTTGTGGCCGTGGATATGCGCAACCACGCAAACAGCATGTGGAACCCCCAGCATGACTATCCCCATTTGGCGGACGATATTGCCGAGGTGATCGACCAAATCGGAGGATCGGCGGATGTCCTTGGGCATTCCATGGGTGGTAAGGCCGCAATGACGCTGGCACTGCAACACGGACCGATTGTTCGCAAACTTGTGGTAGCCGATATCGCACCGGTCGCTTACAGCCACAGCCAGATTCAATTCATCGAGGCAATGCGTGCCGTGGATTTCTCACATGTCAGCCGCAGATCAGACGCCGAGCATCAGCTTGCAGATCTGGGCGTAGAAAAAGCACTACAGAGCTTCTTCACTCAATCCCTGGATATTGCTGGAAAACGCTGGCTTCTGAACTTGGATGTCCTGGCAAGCGAAATGCCAAACATCATGGGGTTCCCAAAGCTTGAGGCAGCGTGGGATGGCCCTGCCCTTTTCCTTTCTGGAGGCGCGTCAGATTACGTTTTGCCCGAGCATCGCGATAAGGTGCGTTCTCTGTTTCCTAGCGCGCGATTTGCCAAGATTCCAGGGGCCGATCACTGGCTGCACGCCGAAAAACCCCGCGAATTCGAGGCAGCGGTCCGCACGTTTCTGAATGCCTGATTACCCCCTATTCTGATACAATTTCCGCGCAACGAGCCACGACGCTGGCGCGGCAAGTACAGCACCTGCGGCAGCTGCAGATACGATCGCGCTGACGGTTACCAGCCCAGCTGACAATACAGCGACAACGGCCGATCCGGCCATTGCAGTTGCGATCAGTGAATATAGCACAGCGGCAAGACGAAACATAACCGGTCTTTCCTTTGATTGAACCCGATCACGATGTTATGCAAGTACAGCGAACCCGGCTTTGACATGGGTCAGATCAAACAGTGAATCGGATCACGTTTTGACGAATTCTCCGCCTCCGTTAACCCAGCTGACCCGCTCCGCGTTGCGCCCACTAGTTTAGGTTCGGGCGCTTCGCACAGCCTGCGTCGCCAGTTCTTCGTTGGCTGATCTTTTCGGTGAGCGGAGGGCAATTTGCTAACGGTCAGGCTACTTCTACTTCAAATCAGAAGTCTGTTTGAAAAGAGCGTCTGGTTGAACCAAGACTTGTTGCGCGAAGTCCAATCTTTCCCGGGCCATTGTGCCCTAAATACTTCAGTAAACTGAATTTTCTGATGGATTTTTGCCTGTAGTGACTGGTTAGGGAGCGACGCGGAGCCGACGCATGATGTGGGTGTGATGGTTTGGCCGACATATCAGACTTAAAATCCTTCGCTTTAGCCCGCAAAGCGCATTGTATTCATGGCCTTGTGGCTTTACTGGTTTTTTCGGACCCGAAATAGGGCCAAAGCAGCTTGCCCGCGTGGTGGAATGGTAGACACAAGAGACTTAAAATCTCTGGGCCGGAAGGCCGTGCCGGTTCGAGTCCGGCCGCGGGTACCAAATTTTAATATTTATTTTCAATGGAATGCGGGTCTTGAGGGCTTGGTGCCAGCGCTTGCTCTTGCACAGGGGCTGCGGATGATATGGCATGGCTCGGATATGCTGATCCTCCGGCCATTCAGCAAGCCCAGCGGAGATTTAGCTTGACCCGTTGTCGTGATGCAGACGCGGCTTGGGCGCATCGCTGCCCGTGCCGATAAATCCACTTGGTCTTCGCTTCGCTGACCCAAATAAGACCGCCGATAAAGGCTGTTATTATGTATTCATGTCTCATGACATGATCCGTAGCACGCTGACATAGAGCAGTACGGTCAGGCCAGAGACCCTCCGGCCTAGAACTCGCTCGTGCTCAAAAAGGGTGCGAATGTGGTCTTAAGTCCAGCTACTTAAAGCCGGAACAAACTCAGTCATTCAGGAGCGAAGCCAAATACGTTCCATAGGTTGATTTTGCAAACATTTGCGCGCGCTTCTCAAGGGCGGCATCATCAATCCACCCGTTACTCCATGCGATTTCGTCTAGGCTGCCAGTCTGCATTCCCTGACGTTCGGTCAAGGTACGTACAAAGCTTCCCGCCTCAAGCAGGGTGCCGTGTGTTCCGGTATCCAGCCATGCAAAGCCCCGGCCCATGGTTTGAACATCGAGCAGATTTTCATCCAAGTACATCTGCAATAGTGACGTGATCTCAAGCTCAC
Organism: Ruegeria sp. CK2; assembly: GCF_056536585.1. Lineage (NCBI taxonomy): Bacteria > Pseudomonadati > Pseudomonadota > Alphaproteobacteria > Rhodobacterales > Roseobacteraceae > Ruegeria > Ruegeria sp. CK2. The sequence continues at coordinate 121,591 of NZ_JBQFPW010000017.1, read as the reverse complement.
CTCGTGCCGACGGTTTGATTTGCTTGGCCCGCGCCGGTGCATCGCCATCTAAGAAATAGAGACCGGTGACCGCATAGTTTGACGGCGGATCTTTCGGTTTCTCAATGATCTCCCGAACCTTTTTTCCTTCAAAGGCCACAACCCCATAGCGTTCAGGATCGGCGACGCGATAGGCAAAAACCGTCCCACCCTGCTTGTTCGCGTCTGCATCGGCCAATAGGCTCGGCAGCCCGTGGCCGAAGAAAACATTGTCCCCTAGGATCATCGCCGAAGGCGCACCGGCAAGGAAATCCTCTGCCAGCGTATAGGCTTGGGCCAGCCCGTCAGGAGAATCTTGCACGATCCATGTCAGGCTCAACCCATATTGGCTTCCGTCACCAAAAAGGCGAATGAACTGTTCCTGATCCTGTGGCGTTGTGATGATCGCAACCTCACGGATTTGCGCCAGCATCAGGACACTTAGTGGGTAGAATATCATCGGTTTGTCGTAGACCGGCAGCAACTGTTTCGAAATCGCCATCGTAATCGGGTAGAGGCGCGTCCCCGAGCCGCCGGCAAGAATAATTCCCTTACGTTGCATGTTTTAACCTTTCGAAGATGGCGCTTTGACCTGACCTAACTGAGAAAGCACGTCGGCCAGCCCCGCTTTCCAATCAGGCCGCGGAAGACCATGAATTTTCTCAAGCCGTGAGCAATCCAGGCGTGAATTCCTGGGTCGCGCGGCTGGCGTAGGATAAGCGCTGGAGGGGATGTCTTCGACCAAGGTTCCGAGGCCCGCCTGCACAAAAATCTCTCGCGCGAAATCGGCCCAACTTGCATCCGGAGTTCCGGCGTAATGAAACAGGCCCCCTTCAACCCGGGACCCGTTCTGGGCCATCGTCAGCAGCGTCGAAGCGATATCCGCCGCCGGTGTAGGACCGCCGACCTGATCCGCAACGATGCTCAGTTGGTCTCGGCTTTCTGCCAGTCGCAGCATGGTTTTTACAAAGTTGTTTCCATGCGCCGAGAAGACCCAGCTTGTCCGCAGGATCGCATGCCAACCGCCAGCTTCAGCCACCTGGTGCTCGCCATCCAGCTTAGTGTTTCCATAAACACCCAACGGACCCGTCGGATCTTCTGTCGTTCTTTGCATATCGCCCGATCCGTCAAAGACATAATCCGTCGATACATGAAGAAATGGTATGCCACGAGCCGCCGCTGCGCGCGCCATCGCCCCGGGAGCGTCAGCGTTTATCAACCGGGCAAGGTCGCTTTCGTCTTCGGCCTTGTCGACGGCGGTGTACGCGGCGGCATTGATAACCACGTCTGAGTCGGATTCATACACGCGTTCAGCACACATTGTCGCATTCGCTAGGTCGGCTTCTGTACGGCCCAGCGCTTCTATGGCAATACCGCGAACTGCAGCTTGTCTTTGCAATTCCGTGGCGACCTGCCCGCTGCGACCAAAGACAAGTATCTTCATCTATCTACACCCAGGCGCTCTCCGACACCGTCACGCGCCAACAGCGCATTCAGCCATGACTCATTGTCCAGATACCATTGAACTGTCTGTTCCAAGCCGGTCTTCGGTGTATGCTTTGGGCGCCACCCCAGATCTTCAACGATCCGCGTTGGATCAATTGCATAGCGCTGGTCGTGTCCGGGGCGGTCCATGACGAAGGTGATTTGTTCTGCATAGGAGCTTTCCGTTGGTCGCAGCCGGTCCAGAATGCCGCAGAGCACTTTCACCAAGTCGAGGTTCGTCATCTCGTTTTCGCCGCCGATGTTGTAGCATGATCCGGCAGCGGCCTTTTCCAAAACCAGCAGCAGCGCCTCAGCATGATCTTCGACATGCAGCCAATCGCGAATGTTGTCGCCCTTTCCATAAATCGGGATAGGCTGCCCTGACAGTGCTTTAAGGATTACCACCGGTATCAGTTTCTCGGGAAATTGATATGGGCCGTAATTGTTTGAACAATTGGTCAAAACAACCGGCAACCCATAGGTTTCTTGCCAGGCACGGACAAGATGGTCTGAGCTGGCTTTCGACGCCGAATAAGGCGAATTTGGCTTATACGGGCTTTCTTCGGTGAAGAAGCCGGTCTCACCCAATGATCCGAAAACTTCATCGGTCGAGATATGGTGAAAGCGAAAGTCGGTGGGTTTGCCTGCTTCGGTCCAATAGGCGCGTGCTGCTTCAAGCAGAACATAGGTGCCTGTCACATTGGTTTCGATAAAGGCAGCGGGGCCATCGATCGACCGGTCAACATGGCTTTCAGCCGCGAGGTGCATGATGGCATCGGGCTTGTGGGTTCTCAGTACGCGTGCCATCGCTTCCGCGTCCCGAATGTCGGCTTGTTCAAAGGCATAACCTGGCGCGTCTGAGACCGAGGCGACATTGTCGAGGCAGGCCGCGTAGGTGAGCGAATCCACGTTCACCACTGAAAAGCCTTGAGCGATGGCCCGACGAACGACGGCAGAACCAATAAAGCCCGCGCCTCCGGTAACCAGAAGTTTCATGTTACGTCCTCAAACGTGAAAGGAGTGTCGAGTTCTGATAGGAGTGGCGCAATGAGGTCCTTGTCCGACAGTTTTTTTTCTATCTCTTTCAACGGCCAATCGATACCGACTTCTGGATCATCCCAGCGCAGCGCGCCTTCGGTTTCGGGCGCGTAAGTATCCGAGCATTTGTAAACGATTTCTGTATCAGGCTCCAACGTCATGAAACCATGGGCAAACCCAGCAGGAACCAGAAGCATGAGACCATTTTCAAAACTCAACTCCGCGCCGACCCACTGACCAAAGGTCGGAGATCCCTTGCGAATGTCCACCGCGACATCAAACAGTCTTCCGCGGCCACAACGCACCAGCTTCACCTGCGCCCTAGGAGGTGCTTGAAAGTGCAGGCCTCGGACTGTTCCAATCTCGCTTGATAGGGAATGATTATCTTGGACAAAGATAGTTTCGATTCCGGCGGCTAAAAACTGATCACAATTATATGTTTCTTCGAAAAAACCCCGGTGGTCGCCAAAACGCCTAGGTGCAATCAACTTTACCTCTGGTGTGGAGAGGGATGTAAATTCCATAGTAAGCAATACCTATCTGTGCAAACCCACTGTGCAAGCAGGGATAAGAATGGGCTAACGTAATCGCCGGCGCTCCTCAACATCCAAAATAGGCTTTGGTTCGCACATTTGCCCAAAGCCCGGTTTGGCCATTGGCAATACCCCGTCCAAGTTCGAAGTGAACCTTCCCGGCCCAGCCGCAAGCGTTCGATCCTAACGAAGTAGAGCCTATTGAACGTGCCAGAGTTTCTGAGATTTTGGTTTTGTCAGTTTGATGTAGCAAGTTTTTCTAAGAAAAAAAGCTGTTGGCCACAGACCAAAGCAATAGTGCATAGGCTTTTCCGAAGGCAGATTGTCCAGCCGCACTCAGGCGGCTTTGAGTATTGCCGCTAGGCCGTCCAATCGGTCAGCTGGTCGCGCTTGAGCTGAGCGGTTTTCTCAAACATGGCATCGATGGCTGCATGATCTTGAGCCATCTTGAAGCCTGACTCTTTTAGGAACACAGTCAGGTCGCACAATCCATCTGATCAACGATAGCTTTGAGCCAGCGCCAACAATACTGCAGGGTATTTCCACGGTGCATGCTCGCCAGATGTTTTGGCTTGTGGTTCAACATGTCCTCACCTCTGTGTACTAAAGGTGCCATCAACTTTGTCCTAATTTTCGGACTGCTAGCCCGATGAAATACAGAAGCAAAGGCTCTGAGGTGATGATAATGGTGCCCCCACACGGACTCGAACCGCGGACCTACTGATTACAAATCAGTTGCTCTACCAGCTGAGCTATAGGGGCACGAGCTGTCGGTTACCGTCTCTGGCAGAGGACTGCAAGTCTGATTTTTACTCTAACTTGGGGATTGCCCGATTTAGCGAGAACGTGCAGATATTCATTCTGTTGAAAATGCAGGATTTACTGTTAAAACGCAGGCCGCGACAAGCTTAACAAAGCCGCAGGGTGTTAAAAGAATGCAGGTTGTTATCCATGCTGGTGCCGCTTTTACCGATGACGGCCGACTGCTGGGGTCCCTTTTGGCAAACAAAGCGGCCCTTGCCCAAAGCCGGTCCCTTCCTCTTGGCCCGCGTCACAGCCGACAGTTTGTAAAAGTAATGTCCGATTCGGTGATCAAAGACGTGCCAGTCGACGACGCACAAGAGGATCTGCGCGAGATATTTCCCGAGGATCTGAATGCCGAGCGTTTGATCATCTCTAGCGACAAGTTCTTTGGGCCTCGAAGAACAGCGCTTCAGCACGGCCAGATCTACCCTTTTGCCGGCAAGCGAACGGCCTATTCCGAAAAACTGCTTGAAGGGGCCCAAATCGAGCTTTTTGTCGGTTTGGTCAATCCGGGCAGTTTCATTCCCAAAATTCTGATGTCCCTGCATGAAGACCAAAGAGAATCGATCTTGGGCAGCACAGACCTGAGTTGCCTGAGCTGGTTAAACATGATCGACGATCTTGGCGACCTGGCCCCCGGGGTTAAGCTAACGCTGTGGGAAAACGAAGACACACCACTGATTTGGGGAGACATTGTGCGCGCTATGGCGGGGCTAGCTGACGACGTCGCTTTAAAGGATGAATATGCGTTGCTCTTGTCGCTTCTCACTGGGACCGGGAAAACCCAGCTACTGGAACTGATCCAGCAAGCGACCGCAAAGGACAGACAATCGCTGCGGGACAGTTTGGCCGGAATTTTTGAAGATCACGCCCAACCCGAGCAGATCGAAGAAGAACTGGATCTACCGGGTTGGAATTCGGACATCGTCAGCGCGTTTTCGGAGTTGTACGAACAAGATCTGGCCAAAATCCGCACAATGCCGAATGTTCGGGTTTTGCACCCCTAAACAATCCGCCTACATGCCCAGCGCTTCTTTATACATTTCCAACACCGCCTCTTCTTCCGCGATGTCGTCTTTGTCGCGTTTGCGCAGGGCAATTACCTTTCGCATGACTTTGGTGTCGTAGCCGCGTGCTTTGGCTTCGGCCATGACCTCTTTTTGCTGTTCGGCAATGTCTTTCTTTTCTGCCTCCAACCGTTCGAGCCGTTCTACAAACTGGCGCAGTTCACCAGCTGTCACCCGGTAATTGGCGGCGGCCTGATCTTCGGTCATATCTTCCATATAGGTCTCTCCCAGAGGCTGAAATCTGATGCTGTCACATCGGGCAATATGCCGGATACATCGCCGCTGCTCGGGTCGCAAGCACCCAATCCGGGACCAGGCTTGTGCGATCCGGTCTGATCCGCTAAGCGCGGGCACAGTTTACGGACAGTTGCGGGGCACTATGTTCGAATTCATCACTTGGGGCGGCGCCGCCCTGTCGCTGGCCGGGCTCGTCGGGCTGATCTGGTGCATCTTTCGCGTTATGAAAGCGCGTAAGGCCGGGCTGTCAGATGATGATTTGCGCGCAGTGGTCCAAGGCGTGCTGCCGTGGAATCTGGGTTCACTGTTTCTTTCCGTGATTGGTTTGATGCTGGTCATCCTCGGGATCTCCTTTGGATGACCGACCGGTTCAAACCGGCATATTGTCAAACCGCGCTTCCATAGCGTCTTCGCAAAGCGCAGCATCCAGACGGCGCAAGCCTGAAGGGACATGCATCCCTTGCCGGCGCATCCGATCAATAACTTTGCTCACGCTGGGTTGCAGGGCCAGACGCGTATCCAGACACGCGTTGTGAAGCTTCTGCTCAAGTTGCTCAGCTTCGGAATAGAGATTAGCTGTTGTCATAACCATCCTCCCAAGTGGTGTCATTCTGACAGATATAGGTAACGAGAATAAGACCCGAATATGTTACCTTGAAGTTGTGCGGAATCTTGCCGGACATCCTGGCAGTTTCCGCAATCAGGCACGGTTCGGCTAAAGTTTAATCCGATTTAGCCGATGCTGCTTTGATGGACATCAAAGGTCGGATTGACTTTTGCTTCATATTCCAAGTTTGATAGGTGACCGGAACTGCCTGAGCGGAGGACACCATGACACCTAAAGTGAAAGCTTTTTTTGACGGCCAGACCTTCACGGTTTCCTACGTTGTGCAAGAGCCTGAAGGCAGTGCCTGCGCAATCATCGACAGCGTTCTAGATTTTGATCACGCGTCGGGTCGGACAACAACACATGCGGCGGACAAGGTTGCCGAGTATGTAGGGTCCGAGGAGCTGAAGGTTGAATGGATTCTCGAAAGCCACGTCCACGCCGATCATCTGTCTGCCGCCCCCTACCTGCAGCAGAAATTGGGCGGCAAAATCGGCATTGGAGCGCAGATCGTTGCAGTGCAGGACACGTTTGGCAAGGTCTTCAATGAAGGCACCGAATTCCAACGTGACGGTAGCCAGTTCGACGCTCTGTTTTCCGAAGGCGACAGCTTTCATATCGGGCAGATGCGCGGGGATGTTCTGCACACACCGGGGCACACTCCGGCTTGCCTGACCTACGTGATCGGCGATGCGGCATTTGTTGGCGACACTCTATTCATGCCCGACTTTGGAACGGCTCGGTGCGATTTCCCCGGTGGATCGTCCACAACGCTGTTCGAGTCGATCCAAAAAATACTGAGCTTGCCGGATGAGACACGTATTTTCGTTGGTCATGACTACAAGGCGCCGGGCCGCGACGAATACGCCTGGGAAACCACAGTGGGCGAACAAAAAGCGCTGAACGTCCATATCGGCCGAGGGCGCAGCATCGAAGAATTCGTGGAGATGCGCGACGCCCGAGACGCGACTCTGGCCATGCCGCGCCTGATCTTGCCTTCCCTGCAAGTCAATATGCGCGCCGGGCAAATGCCCCCCGCAGACGAACAGGGTGATGTGTTTCTGAAAGTGCCCATCAACAAACTGTAGTTCTGTCGGCATGCTGGTTGGACGCCGGTCATCCTGGCCCGACGAAGGCCAAAGAAATCTAGGCGTGCGTTCTCAAGCCGCGGCCCAACCCGAGCTACTTGGGAAGCCGATAGACCAAAGACTGGCGGCAGCACATAGTGCAACATTAAGGGTGCAACTAGACAGACCCGCAGACGCGGCCTAAGGAAAAGGCATGGAGATTCGACCAATAACCCCCCGCTATTCCGTCTCGCCGCAGATCGCGGTCGAGGATGTTCCTGCCATCGCCGAGGCTGGGTTCGTCAAAGTCATCTGCAATCGCCCCAACATGGAAGTTCCTGCGGATATGCAATCCGATGCGATTGGCGAGGCTGTCCGCGCCGCCGGATTGGAATATGAGGTTCTGGAGTTAACCCACCAGACGATGACCCCAGAAAACGTTGCGCTACAACGTGATCTGGCAGAAAGTTGCAGCGGCCCAGTCCTGGCATATTGTGCCTCGGGCACGCGCTGTTCGGTCGTCTGGGCTTTGGGGCAATGCGATTCCATGAGTACGGATGAGATTTTGAACGCGACGACGAAAGCTGGATACCAGTTGGAAGGTCTGCGTCCGACTTTGGATCAGATTCGAAAAACATCGGGTTAACCCGACCGTAGAATCAGCCGCCGCGCTCCGACCCATCTTCTGGTCCGGTCAGGCCCGCCAATTGAGAAATCTCGGCTGCAATCTGATCCGAATTCGCAAAATCCAGATCGCTCTCAAGCGATTCAGGGTCCGGAGTTTCAACCTTGTACGGTGTCACGTTCAGCGTGTCCGGAATCAGGTTCGAGGCGTCCTGGATGTTCTGTTGTGGCGCCCTTGTTTCGCTTGCAACGAATTTTCCCAGCTCAGGGTCTGCCAAGGCAGGCAGCGACGCGTGTTCATTTACGCGAACGGCCCGCAGACCGCCACACTGGCCAAGACGCCCCACTGCCACGCGCGTGCGATCTATGTTCAGGATCTCGGTCCGATCCACACGGGATCCGGTTAGAGGCACCAGATCTCCGACTTTCAGCCCGGACAGATTCGCCAGTGGCAATACCATACGGCACAAGACAGCGTTCAACTCTGCCCGAAGAACGCCTGCAGATTGTTCCAAGCTTGGTCCAGCTTCCGTGGGAGACGCAGCGCCTTCGTCTGGCAGAAACGGATGATCAGGCAACAAAATGGTGATTTGCCCCTGCCGCAATCCCCCCGCCAGATCCACAGCCAGTTCGAATACGCGATAGGCATCGTCAACCAGGGCAAGGGACAGCTTCCCCAAGTCCGCAGAACGTGATCTGAATTCGTATCCGGCAAGGCAAGCCTGATCGGCTGCCGCCTCGACCAGAGAGGCAGCGCGCGCCAGGGATTCTTCGATCAATGGTGCTGCCATGGCGGCATCTGTATCAGTAAACGCACGCACGTTTGGCCGGGCTTCTGTCACCTCTCCTATTGTTTGGGTTTGAACGATGGCGGAAACACAGCTGGGGTCCAAACAGGCCGCCGCAATCCCTTCCGGACCACTGAACAACAGTAGCAACAAATCTTCGCCGAGCGTTTCAACAACATCATTTTGTTGCCGGGTGGATTGCCTGACTCCGATAACCGCAAGCGGCAGGCTCAGCCTATCCCCCGCCGCCCGCGCGAATCCAAGTCGCAATGCACGCGGAATCGAGCGTGGACGATCACTCAAATCATCCTGCCCAACCGACAGCTTGCGCGCCAAAGCAGCGCTGACAGAATTTGCCATGGCTCCAATTCACCAATTGTTCCAGCAACTGACACTTGGTGTAACCTGACGACCGTTACGAAGTTCTTTATGCCTCCGTCACTGCGCCGCCTGTTGATAGGCCAGCGGCAGGCTTACACGAAAGGCGGCCCCGCCCTGCCCGGGCAAATAGCTGATCTCGCCCCCAAGGCGCTGCATGATCTCACGGCAGATCGCTAATCCCAGCCCGGCGCCCCCTGCCTTGTCGCCACCGACACGCGCGAATTTCTCGAATACCATCGATTGTGCCTCGGGCGGAATGCCACTGCCATTGTCCGTAAAATCGATCACCAACCGCCCTCCGACATCATGGGCTGAGATCGTCAGAACTGGTTCAGGAGACTCGCAGTACTTCCGCGCATTTGAAATCAGGTTGATAAACACCTGGCCCAGACGGTCCAGATCAGTATGAAGTGGAATACGTTCTGACGCACGGCTGCGCCGCACGGCCAATTTCTCGTCGGTTCCGGCCAACGCACTCGATACCGCCCGATCCAGAACCGAGCGGAGGCTGTCATCGCCGACATTCAAACTTACCTGACCGCTTTCCAACACGCTCAGGTCCAGCAGATCATCCAAAAGGCGTGTCAGCCGTAAGGCTTCATCGTGAATGATCGCGGCATAGCGCGTCTGTTCCGCCCCGCTCAGCCCTCGGGTGTCGCGCATGATCTCGGAAAACGCGCGGATCGAGGTCATGGGCGTTCGTAGCTCGTGACTGACCTGACTTAGAAAACTGTCTTTTTGTTCAGATACCTGGGTCAGCTTTGTGTTGGCCTCTCGCAGTTTTCGAGCAGTTCGGCTCAGCTCGGCAGATTTGACTTCCAGTTGGCTGGAATATTCCAATAGCTGAGCAGACTCGTCGGCCACCGCCAGCAAATCCTCGACCGAAACAGATGATCCGCCGACGATCTGACCGATCATTGCATGCGCTGTGGCTGCACCGACCGAACCGCTTAGTTCGCGTTCAAGACGGTTGAGAAAACCCGGTGTCGGCTCGGGCAGGCGCGATCGCCCCCCCTGTTGTTCGGCTTCGGCCTGAAAGAACTCCTGCGCAGGGCCAGCGCCCAATATGCGTTGCGTCATGATCATCAGATCTTCGCTTTGCGCCACCGAGCCGGTCCATCCACGCGGCGCGGCGGAATGATCGAATACATTGACAAACTGCGCGCCCTGCAAACGCTCCAGCGGGCTGGGGAAACTCAGCAGGGAAGTCACACAGAAGGCGATCGTGTTCAGAGACAGCGACCACATGACTGTATGAACCATCGGGTCGATTCCCTCGATCCCGAACAAAGCCTGCGGGCGTAGCCAGCCCAGACCGAATGGGCCACTTTCCAAGATCGAGGCGGGCATCCAGGCAGCGCTCATTCCCGGCAATAACAGCGTATAAATCCACAGGACAAAGCCTACCGAAAGCCCAACCAACGCTCCGGTCCGCGTCGCCCCGCGCCAAAACAACCCTCCGACCAAAGCGGGCAGAATCTGAGATATCCCGGCAAAAGCAATCAGTCCGATCGACGACAGCGCGGTCCCGCCGCCAGACAGGCTGTAGTAGAAATAGCCCAGCGCCATAATCACGGCGATCGAAACCCGGCGTGCCATCAATACGATGTTGCGTACGTCGCCCGAAATCGAACCAGAACCTTCCTGAGTGCTCAGCCAGATCGGCATGACCACGTGGTTCGACACCATGGTGGACAGGGCCATCGCGGTCACAATCACCATGGATGTGGCCGAAGAAAACCCACCGATAAACGAAAGCATCGCCAGCCAGTCATTGCCTTGCGACAAAGGGACCGTCAGAACAAACAAATCCGGGTTTGAGCCTTCGGGCAGCAAGTCCAACCCAACAACGGCGATCGGAACCACAAACAGGCTCATCAGCAGCAAATACAATGGGAAGGCCCATGCAGCCGTCCGCAAATGGCCCTCGTCATCGTTTTCGACGATCATAACCTGAAACATACGCGGTAGGCAGACGAAGGCGGCGGCGGATAGAAAAATAAAGGTGGTCCAGCGCCCGGCATCCACATTCCACTGGCCGATTTCCGAGGCGTCGATGCGGTCCATCATCGGGCCCATACCACCCGCCACGCCCCAGACCACAAAGATACCCACCGCCAACAAAGCAAACAATTTGACGACTGATTCCAATGCAATGGCGGTAACAACGCCATGGTGACGCTCATTGGCATCCAGATTGCGCGTGCCAAACAGAATAGCAAACATAGCCAGCCCGACAGCCACCCAGAATACACTCGACCCTTCGCGATACAGACCCGAAGTGTCCGCTTCGGCAAAGATCGAGAAGGACAGGGTGATCGATTGCAGTTGCAACGCGATATAGGGCGTGCCCCCGAGGACAGCCAGAATGGTGACGCACACAGCTAAGGTGTTTGACTTTCCATAACGCGAGGACAGCAAGTCGGCAATCGAAGTGACCCTCTGACTGCGGCCTACGCGCACAAGCTTTCGCAATCCCCACCACCAACTCACCATGACCAAAGTAGGGCCTAAGTAAATGGTCACGAACTCAAGCCCGGATCGTGCGGCATTCCCGACTGCGCCATAAAACGTCCAAGCGGTGCAATAGATCGACAGGGACAAGGTGTAGATCACCGGAGACCGCAGCCACCTGCCCCGCCCAGCCGCAGCCATGCGATCGGCTGCAAACGCGACACCGAACAGCAAAACGACATACCCCAGACAAACCAGGATCAGGATGTTCAGCGTTGCCATCGATCGGTATCCGTTTCGGGGTCCTCGCGCGTCCTCAGACGGCGGGCCGCCACGCCGAAGATCAAGCCAACCAGGATCAACCCGCCCCAGCAAGCGAAGATGTAGAACATTGCCGAAGACAGTGGAACTGCCTGGCCTTCAACAGACTGCCCAGGCCAAAGCAACGGCAGTGCAAACAGCGCCGCCCCCAAAAACGGCAGCAAACGTGCTGCATCCGTAAGCCTGCGACGGCGATAACTCTGTCGCTCCAGAAAAACTGAGGGCCTTGGACCCGACGGCTTAGCTTCGGAATTTTCCTCTGCAGTCATAACCGCGTTGCCTGAGCATGCAGGTCGCGTACAGCGGTCAGCACCTCGGCATTTGAAAAGGGTTTGGTCATAAACCGGCTGACGCCGGCGTTTTCGGCCATTTCACGGTCACGGGACTGGCCACGCGCGGTCAGCATCAGCACAGGCAGGCTTTGCATGCCGTCCTGCTCTCGCAGGTCACGCAGAATGTCCATGCCACTTTTGCCCGGCAACATGACATCCAGAATCACCAGATCGGGATTCGCGGCCCGAATCACCTGGAGCGCATCCGCACCATCGCCATGCGTTTGAACCTGCCACCCCTCACGGGTCAGCAAAAACCGGATCGCCTCAGCTATGTTCGGCTCATCCTCAATCAACAGAACCTTTCGGCTCATATTTTCAATTCCTCCCCATGACGGATCGCACACATGGCAACCCGCCGCGACCAGATTAAGCGCTCTGTCAGGAAACTGTCAAAAACCTTCGCTCAAAATCGATGGCTCACGTCGCGACTCGCAGTCACCACTGGGGCAAACACGGCAGTTTGGACCGACAGTCGTCGCGGTCGTGCCAAGCGCGCTATCCCCCGCCGGACGCACCAGCATCACCGATCGATAGGCCGGAGTCAGGTCATAGCCAGACACCGAATGTGGCCAGGCATACGCGTGGCACTCGAACTCTGCCGCACTGCGCCCCAGCTGCACAACACGCCTTCGTATCGGCACCAAAGGTTGGTTCAAGGCAGAGTATAGCGGCCATAGTGGGCAGGCCTCGCCATGCCTCGGTAGGGCAAGGCCAGGAATCTGCTTGATAAACAAGATACCGCCGGACGCATCACATATCGCAAGGCCCGCGGGACGCTGCAGACAGCCTTCGGGCAAGAAGGCAAGTCGTCTGAGAACTGTGGCCATGTCGACGGAGAACATCTGCGCCAACTCAATCGGTTCAGGCTCTTTCTCCTTCAAGGCGGCCTTGAGCTTATTCAAGGGCATGGCACGCGCATCAGCAGCGCAGAGGTTCAGCAAATCGCGGGCAACTTTGCGGGCGGCCGCAGTGTTCAGGCCGCCCAGGTCAATAGCCCCGGCATCACCATCAGTTTCAAGCTGAGGAAAGCTGTGGCCCCGCGCTTCAAAGAAGGCTTCGACCTCCTCCAACGGGACCCCGCGCGGATCCGCGGCTGAGTCACTATCATCCAGATAAGTGACCAGCGCCTTGGAACTGTCTGCCAATCTTTCGGCATCCTGATGCAGGTTCCGGTGAAAACGATCCTGCCACTCATCGTCGATATCCTGGGTGTCCGCCAAAATGGCCGCGGTTGATCTGATTGCGGCCGCCGTAGAAAGCACCTCGTGCATAGATGCCGCAAGATGGGGATCATGAGTCAGCCTGTCGGACAGGGTCTCTACTGTGCGCTCCAACGACACGACACGCCTATGCATCTGCGCAAGAACGCCGGCCCATCCCGGGAAACGTCCGGCGAACTCCTCAAGCACGTCCAACTCGGCCTGGTGACCAACAGAGTCCACCGCGGCTTCGCGCAATGCCGAAATCAAAGTGGCTTCGATCCCCTGCGTCAAAAGCGAGGGTTCGACCGACAAAGCCCGCGCGATATCGACCAGGAGTTTCCCCCCAATCCGGCGTCGGTTGTGTTCAATCAGATTCAGATAGGAGGCTGAAATCCCGACCCGACGCGCAAGCTCGGCCTGCCGCAATCCTGCGATCTGCCGTCTTTCTCGGATTCGGCTTCCAGTCAGCGTATTGCGCATTCGTCACAATCCTCGTGGCAAGTGGCCCTACATTAGAAGCAATCACTTTTCAGAACATCTTATCAATTCCTGCGACTTACGCACTAGTTTTCAACTTTCCTTTACAGCTTTGACAACGAAAACACCGCCCGCCGCACCCGTGCCTTAGGTTCTGGTGGGCAAGACCATGCATCACCCCTTCATTTCCACTCGGTTTCCCTGCACCATAGGCAGATGAGTGACCCCGCCTTTGAATATGCTCCGATCGGACTGGTCGAATTGGAAAACCGGGTTATCCGACGCTGCAATTTGCAGTTTGCGCGGACCTTCGGCGGCGAAGAAGTCGAGTATCGCAACATGCCCTTGCTGCAACTCTACCCCTCGGTTGCTGACTGGGAGAGGATCGGCGAACGCAGCCTGCAGGTGATGAGGGACACCGGGTATTACTCCGACGAGCGCGTCATGCGTCGGCGCAATGGCGATTTGTTCTGGTGCCGTGCACGGGGGCGGTCTCTGACGCCCGAGGATCCGTTTCGCCACGGGATCTGGAGCTTTTCCGACATCTCAGAAGAGAGGCCACTAGTTGAGCTCACCGTCCGGGAACGCGAAGTGGCGATCCTGTCGTGCCGCGGCCTGTCTGCCAAGGAAATCGGCATAGAATTAGGACTGAGCTACCGCACGATCGAGGCCTATCGCGCCCGACTTCTGGAGAAACACGGTGCCCGCAAGTTGCCGGAACTGGTGGCGAAACTGTCGGGAATGCCCTTGTGATCGAGCCGACCGTTTCCGGGCCTGCTTGACCCTCGGATTAACATTGCCAGACTGCGCTTTTCATGACACATCGCATAGCTTATAACGCTGCGTAATCAGATCAAAGCCCGCATGAAACAGACGGGCCAAAGGGGAACCGTCGAGGACACTCATGACAGATACCAAACACGAAGCGGATGTTGCGTTCATCAAAGCACTGGCCGAATTGCTGCGTGACAACGACCTGACCGAATTGCAGGTCAAGCGCGAGTATGGCGAAGAAGACAGCCTGAACGTCCGCGTCAGCCGAATGATGCAAGCCGCCCCTGCACCGGTCCAGGTTGCCGTTCCAGCCGCTGCAGCACCTGCTGCTGCCCCAGCCGCGGCCCCTGTAGCAGAGACCCCAGCGGCGCAGGAAGATCCGGCCAGCCATCCCGGTGCCGTGACCTCGCCCATGGTTGGAACCGTCTATATGCAGCCCGAACCGGGCGCACCGTCTTTCATTAGCGTTGGCGCGTCCGTGTCCGAAGGCGACACGTTGCTGATCGTCGAAGCGATGAAAACCATGAACCACATCCACGCACCCAAATCGGGTACCATCAAGCGTATTCTTGTCGGTGATGGCGATGCCGTTGAATTCGGCACCCCCCTGGTCATCGTTGAGTAAGGCGGGCTCATGTTTGATAAGATCCTGATTGCCAACCGGGGCGAGATCGCCCTGCGCGTGATCCGCGCTGCCCGCGAGATGGGGATAAAGACGGTCGCCGTCCACTCCACCGCCGACAGCGACGCGATGCATGTGCGCATGGCCGACGAATCGGTCTGTATTGGCCCCCCGCCCAGCCCGCAAAGCTATCTGTCAGTGCCTGCGATCATCTCAGCCTGTGAAATTACCGGCGCGCAAGCAATCCACCCTGGCTACGGCTTTCTGTCCGAGAATGCCGAGTTTGTGCAGATCGTCGAAGATCACGACATCACCTTTATCGGCCCCACCGCAGAACATATCCGCGTCATGGGCGACAAGATCACCGCCAAGGACACCATGAAGGAACTAGGTGTTCCTTGCGTTCCCGGTTCGGACGGCGGCGTTCCCGATCTGGCTGCGGCCAAAAAGATCGGTGAGGAATTCGGCTATCCCGTCATCATCAAGGCCACTGCAGGTGGCGGCGGGCGCGGCATGAAAGTCGCGATGAGCGCGGATGAGATGGAAAGTGCCTTCATGACGGCGCGGGCCGAGGGTAAAGCGGCCTTTGGCAATGACGAGGTCTATATTGAGAAATACCTGACCACACCGCGCCATATCGAGATCCAGGTCTTCGGTGACGGTAAGGGCAAGGCCGTGCATCTGGGCGAACGCGACTGTTCCTTGCAGCGCCGCCACCAGAAGGTCTTTGAAGAGGCCCCAGGCCCCAGCATCACCCCGGAAGAGCGCGCCAAGATCGGTAAGGTCTGCGCGGATGCGGTTGCCAAGATCAACTATATCGGCGCAGGCACCATCGAATTCCTCTATGAGAATGGCGAGTTCTATTTCATCGAGATGAACACCCGCCTTCAGGTGGAACACCCGGTGACCGAAGGCATCTTCGGGGTCGACCTGGTCCGCGAACAAATCCTTGTCGCAGCCGGAGAACCGATGTCTTTCGGGCAAAACGATCTTGTAATCAACGGCCACGCGATCGAGGTTCGGATCAATGCTGAAAAGCTGCCCAACTTCTCGCCCTGCCCCGGCAAGATAACGGCCTATCACGCGCCCGGCGGATTGGGCGTGCGGATGGATTCAGCGCTGTATGATGGCTACTCGATCCCGCCCTATTACGACTCGCTGATCGGCAAGCTGATTGTACAGGGTCGCGACCGGGACGAGGCACTGGCGCGCCTGAACAGGGCACTGGGAGAGCTGATTGTAGATGGCATCGACACCACGGTACCGTTGTTTCACGAGCTTCTTCAGAACCCAGATATCCACAGCGGCGATTACAACATCCACTGGCTGGAGCACTGGCTTGCGGAGAATATGTCCGAATAACAACGCTGGGCTGGTGGGTCACTCACCGGCCCTCAGGCGACCCAAATGAGCCTGTCCCCTGAACTTTTGCTCCACGGTTACTCCATCGGCATCTTCCCGATGGCGGAACATCGTCATGATCCGGAGCTGTTCTGGGTCGATCCCAAAATTCGGGGCGTTTTTCCGTTGGACGGGTTTCACATCTCACGCAGCCTTGCCCGCCGGATCCGAAACTGCGGATTTAATGTGACCATTGATCAGGATTTTGCCGGTGTCGTGGATGGCTGTGCCGACCGCGCCGACACCTGGATTAACGACGAACTACGGAGCCTGTATCAGCGCCTGCACGTTTCGGGCCACGCGCATTCCCTTGAAATCTGGGACGGAACCTTGTTGGTGGGCGGAGTTTATGGCGTCGTTCTGGGGGCTGCATTCTTTGGGGAAAGCATGTTCTCGCGCCGCAGGGATGCATCGAAAATCGCGTTGGCCTATCTGACAGACCGTTTGCTGCAAACCGGGTTTCAACTGTTCGATACGCAATTTCTAACCGCACATCTCGCGTCCTTGGGGGCCATCGAAATACCGCGCAGTCGGTACCGTTCATTGCTGGAAGAAGCGATAAACACCAGCGCCGATTTCTCTGCGCCGCTGTCTCAGTCCGCCGAAGGCGTGATACAGCGGATCACCCAAACGTCATAGCGCGCGTGATCCAAAGCATTCAGCGCCGGTGAGGTCGCTATCATCCAGCCATCAAACAACTGATCCGCTTTGCCTGTGTCCCAGATTGTAAGATAGGCGAAGGCATCCCCGGTTGGATTGTCCACCGGATAGCGGCAATCGCCCAACGCCACATCCAGCCCAAAAACCGATTGGGTCTGGCCGTTCTGCATCTCAACATCAACGGTCTGCCCATTCACTTTGTCCAGACCGCGCAACAAGGCACCGGGACCGGATTGAACCTTTTGCTGTGCTGCGGCGCTTGTTCCCACCAGCAGCAAAGACATCAGGACCGCACGCATCATTCGCTGCCATCCCCGGCCACGAACTTGACCAGCAGAGAGATCAGGCTGACTGCGCCTTGGGTATCTTCGATCTCGTCCCCGGGTTCGAAAAAGAAAGGCGATCCGCCTGGCATAACTTCGACGAAGTTCCCGCCAAGCAGCCCTTCGGACGAGATCACGATGGCGCTGTCATCCGGAACAAGAATACCGTCTGCTACCGAAAACGTCGTATCGGCACGGTAAGTATCCGGGTTCAAGGCCACGTTTGTGACAGTGCCAATCTTGACACCGGCCAGCCGCACGTCAGTGCCGACACCAACGCCTTCAAGTGAGCGGAACGATGCGCCCAGCTCATACCCGGCGCTGTTTTGCGACAGGCCAGTGGATTGGCTGGCATATACACCAAACGCAACGGCACATGCCAATACAGCGCCACCGACAATAACTTCGGTCCAATTGTGGGACATTGCTCGCCTCGTTTATTCCGGGCTCCAGGCCTCGTAATCCTTACGCTCAACCGGTTCAGCCCGGCGCAACGACCCTGCGGGAGTATAGGCAAGGGCCGTTCCCGTCAGGTTCTCTTGATGCGGTTTTTCCCAAGATTTGTGTGGCAACGGCTTGTCTGTTGGTGGTTCATCCCAGGTCCGGTGCAGCCAACCGTGCCACTCGGGATCAACCCGGCTGGCCTCGGCTTCACCGTTGAAAATCACCCAGCGCTTGCTGTCATCTGCATTGCGGTAAAACACGTTGCCTTCGTTGTCTTCGCCAACTTTAACGCCCTTACGCGCGGTATAGATTTGTGTGTTCAGGGTTGCCCCGTTCCACCACGTCACGGCCCGCAAAAGAGTGTTCAGGATTCCCATTGGCTGCCTCCGGCATTTCGGTCGAGCAAAGGTATGGACCAAAGGCCCGCCAAGGTCCAGTGCCCGACCTAGGTTCAACGTTATTCAGGCAGAACTGCGGTGACTTCTATTTCGATCCGGTCTTTCGGTGTGATGAGGTTACATTCGACCACCGTTGCTGCGGGTGGGTTTGCACCGAATGCGTCCTGCAACAACGGCCAACACAGTTCGAATTCACTCATATCCGGCAAATAGTAGTTCACGCGGACCACATCTTTGAAACCCGCTCCGGCCTCGGCCAGGGCTTTTCCAATCGCATCCAAAGACGATTGGCATTGACCAACAATATCTTCAGGAATGTGATCACCTTGGGCGCAAGTTCCGGCGACGAAAACAAAACCATTTGCAACCACTGCACGGCAATAACCAACCTTCTTTTCATATTCTCCGCCGGAGTGAATTCGTTTGATCATTTGGCTACTCCTCAAACAGAAGCGGCGCGGGTATCACCGCGCCGCTTTTCGAACAATCTGCAGATACTCAACCGGCCGAAGCAGACTCCTGCGCAGCATCTGCGTAGATGATCAGCGGTTGCGCTTCCGAGTTTACAGCCTCTTCGTTCACAACAACCTCGGTCACGTTCTTCATACCTGGCAGTTCGAACATGGTATCCAATAGGATATCTTCGAGGATCGAGCGCAATCCACGTGCACCGGTTTTACGTTCGATGGCTTTCTTGGCAATCGCCTTCAGCGCATCGTCGGTAAAGCCCAATTCGGCATCTTCCAGCTCGAACAGGCGCTGGTACTGCTTGACCAATGCGTTCTTCGGCTTGGTCAGGATGGTGACCAGAGCGTCCTCGTCCAGATCTTCAAGCGTTGCCAGAACCGGTAGACGGCCAACAAATTCGGGGATCAGGCCAAATCGCAATAGATCTTCGGGTTCGAGCTCCTTGAAAATCTCGCCTACACCTCGATCATCATTGTCCCGCACATCAGCACCAAAGCCCATAGCCGAGCCTTTGCCGCGTTGCGCAATGATCTTGTCCAGCCCAGCAAAGGCACCGCCACAGATGAATAGGATGTTCGTCGTGTCCACTTGCAGGAATTCCTGCTGCGGGTGCTTGCGTCCCCCTTGCGGAGGAACGCTGGCAACAGTGCCTTCCATCAATTTCAACAACGCCTGCTGCACACCCT
Organism: Ruegeria sp. CK2; assembly: GCF_056536585.1. Lineage (NCBI taxonomy): Bacteria > Pseudomonadati > Pseudomonadota > Alphaproteobacteria > Rhodobacterales > Roseobacteraceae > Ruegeria > Ruegeria sp. CK2. The sequence goes on along the minus strand of NZ_JBQFPW010000017.1, from coordinate 102,377 downwards.
CACCCGATACATCGCGGGTGATTGAGGGGTTTTCAGACTTGCGCGTTATCTTGTCGACCTCATCAATATAGACGATGCCACGTTGGGCGCGTTCGACATTGTATTCGCTGGACTGCAGCAGCTTGAGGATGATGTTTTCGACATCCTCACCCACATAGCCCGCTTCGGTCAGCGTGGTTGCGTCAGCCATTGTAAACGGCACATCGAGAATGCGCGCCAACGTCTGCGCCAGCAACGTCTTACCACAGCCCGTTGGACCGATCAGCAGAATGTTGGATTTGGCCAATTCAATATCACTGCCAGACTTCTGAGCGTGATTGAGCCGCTTGTAATGATTGTGGACCGCTACCGACAGAACCCGTTTGGCGGTGGCCTGTCCGATCACGTAGTCGTCCAGAACCTCGCAGATATCCTTTGGTGTCGGCACACCGTCCGAGGACTTCAGCCCACTGGCCTTTGTCTCTTCGCGGATGATGTCCATGCACAGCTCGACACATTCATCACAGATAAAAACGGTCGGGCCCGCGATCAGCTTACGCACCTCGTGCTGGCTTTTGCCGCAAAAGCTGCAGTAGAGCGTATTTTTGCCGTCACCGCCTGAATTCGTCGCCATGATCTACCTTTCGGGCTCCATCCCTGCGCCCCTTTGCGGAACGCGTTTGCGCCTGTTCATGCAGCTTAGGCCAGCACTGTGACGGCTACAATCTCAAAATGACCCCCGCGCCGGTGACGCGGAGTTTTGGCATCAGGCCTCTTCCGTATCCATTTTTGCGCGGTTTTCGACGATCTCGTCGATATGACCCCACTCTTTGGCTTCTTCCGGGCTCATGAAATTGTCACGGTCCAGCGCTTTTTCAACCGACTTTTTGGTCTGCCCGGTATGACGAACGTAGATATCATAAAGGCGATCCTTGAGTTTCTGCGTCTCGGCCGCATGAATCATGATATCGCTGGCTTGCCCCTGATACCCACCGCTTGGCTGGTGCACCATGATGCGACTGTTGGGCAGGGAAAAGCGCATGCCATTCTCACCACCGGCCAGCAAAACCGACCCCATCGAGGCCGCCTGACCGATTACCAATGTCGAACACTTTGGCTTAATGTACTGCATTGTATCGTAAATCGACAAACCGCTGGTCACCACGCCACCCGGCGAGTTGATATAAATCGAGATTTCCTTGTTCGGATTTTCGGCTTCAAGATGCAGCAACTGGGCCACGACCAGATGGCTCATCCCATCGTGGATCGGTCCGTTGATGAAAATGATCCGCTCTTTCAGCAGACGCGAGAAAATGTCATATGCGCGCTCGCCCCGGCTGGTCTGCTCGACGACCATGGGAACGAGCGTATTCATGTAGGTATCTACTGGATCGAACATACGGAACCTGCCTGCTTTGCTATGGATCGGGATTTTATCCCAACGAGAGTTACCCGAGTCTTAGTATTGCCACCGGGGGGCTGCAAGGGGGGTGTTCGAGAACAATAGCCGATTGGTGCACCGCCCTAAACCACACAACGGGTCCAGCTATCGACCGGCACAGCCCGATCCTTATCGAGTGCAGCCTGTATTTGGCCTTTCGCGATACCGGGGAAATTCGCCTTTAGTTCCCCTTTTGCTCATCACAATATTCTGATTCATGCGCTTGCAAATAAGCATATAAGGCAAGTACAAATGCGGATCGTCCTTAAGGGTCGCACCGCCACTGGAGCAGCACCCAACTGACGGGTTCGCAAGGAAGACGATTATGGCACTCCCCCAGCTGTCCCACGACATGTCTAAGGAAGACATGGATCTTATGATCGACAATGCGACACGAGCATCAAATTTCCTTAAGGCGATAAGCCACGAGGGCCGCATGATGATCCTGTGTCACCTGACCTCGGGCGAAAAATCCGTGACTGAGCTGGAAGATCTTCTATCGGCGCGGCAAGCTGCAGTGTCGCAACAACTGTCCCGCCTGCGACTAGAAGGTCTGGTCACACCTCGGCGCGAGGGCAAAGCGATTTACTATCGCCTGGCAGATGAGCGTCCGCGCCGCATGCTTGAAGTCGTGTACGAGCTTTTTTGCAGCGATAACAACGCCTAAGGTCAACCGACCGATCGCAATAAATTCGAACCATGCCCATTCTCAAAAGATCAGCGCTAGCTAGGTGAATAGCCAAGTTGCGCTTTCAAACCAGCTTGTATCAATATGCGGCTAAGGCACTGGTTCAGGTGCGTAAAAGATGTTACCGAAGGAGAATTATGTACTGAGGAGACACGTATGATCCGCGTAATTTTGATTGGCCTGAGCCTGTTCGCACTGACAGCTTGCGAAACCGCAAAAGGCGCTGGCAAAGACATTGAAAACGCTGGCGATGCCATACAAGGCGCAGCAACTGACGTTCAGGAAAACCTCTGACCCGCAGCCAAGTGTAGCTGGCTTGTTTGCAACGCCTAAGCTGACCAAACACCGCATCACATGACGTGAAAACGGGGCTCTTTTGCTGTCGCAATGGGGCCCTGTCTTGCGAGCGTTTTGGGATGTAAAAACCCTCCCAAGCACAAAATCACTCGGCGAAACCTTCAATTCTCCCCACCGACCGACAAGGGCAGCATACCCTCGCTTAGATCGAAATTGCGGGATTTTGTACAGCACTCAGACCCCCAGTCTTTCGAGTTGCACAAAAGGCAAGGTCCAGATGATCTGGGCCGAAGAACGCCGCATTCTGGCGAAGTGGCGGACTGGATTCAATCGCGGGCGGCGAAATCGCCGCCCGGCCCACTTCCCCCCGATGGGGGCGTTGGTTCCGATTATGAGAAGCGCTCTGACCCGAGCGGGATACTGATTACACAATGCCGCGTTCAAATAATAACGGCGGTACATACCCCCTCAACCCGTCGGGCCAGAGACGCTTCAGTTCACCTGACGCTCTAGAACAACGCTGTACGCTGTCCCTCGGCGCAGGCTACGGAAATCCGCATAAATTTTACCGTCCTGATACTTGGCATCCACCAGTGCGTTCACACCAATCTCTGGGTCGGCCGAGCTTTCGACCAATCCGATCGTGCCTGACCCATCCAAGCTGACGGTGCCGGTGGCATCATATACCCGCCAGTCCGCATCGCTGTTCGGCCGCCACATGCTGGGTCCCCAGAACAGGTTTTCCTGCTGCGTTTGGATGTCGAGCACCCATTCGCCATTGTGGAAACGCGGGGCGTCACCGGTGGCAGTGCGGGACGGGGACACCTTGGTATAGGTGCCGATCCAGGTGCCGCGCAGGTCTGGCGATGTATCGGCCAAAGCGGCGGTTCCAAGAGTGAGGCTCGTGGCCAAAGCGGCTGCTCCGGCAGTCATATATCTGGTCATGGTCTCTCCTCCAAACTGTGTGGCCATCGTTGGCCGTCCTTAAACAGATTGGGAGGGTTCGGGGGGCATACAAGTTTTCTAAAGGAGGCTTAATGTTGGCTTCATGTTCGCCTCAGGCCCAGGCCAAAGCGGTGCCGAGGATGACCAGAGCGATGCCAAGCCCCTCGCGATACGAGAAGTTCTCGCCGAACAAAAAGAACGAGGCGATGGCGATCAGAACCACCTCGGCCCCCAGAATGCCGGTATAGATGATGCCCAGCCGTTCCTCGCGCAGCGCGGCGAGTTCGAGCGTCGCCCCGGCCAGAAGGGTCGCTACGATCAACAGGCCGAGGCCCACGCCGGGGAGCTTCCACCAGAACTTCATCGCGATCATTGCCACAGAATAGAGACCCGCCGACCCGAGGGCGATAAGGGGGATCATGGACGTGGACATCTGCGCCTCCTCGGACGGTTTCCGATGGATCAACAGTAGCAGGAGGGTGGAAGGGAGGCTGTGAGGTTGGTCACAGTGGATTGGGTGACCGGTTAAAACAAATTTTCAATAAGAGTTTTACTCTTCGAGAAATGCTTTTAAAGCTTCCGCAGCATTTAGCTTTCCAGTCAAAGTCCTTAGTTTGATTTCAGTTAAAGGTTCGGCTTGAAAGTTATCTGCCCAATTTAACCATCTCCGCGCCTCCTCATATTTTCCACGCTTAAAAAGGTGTTCGGCTAGTGACAGGTAATAGCTCACATCCGAGGGGTCTAGACTAATTAGCTTTTTTGCAATCTCCACATATAAGGCATCACGACCTTGCTGCTCTAGTAAATACAGATACGGTCGATAAACATTTTCGTCATCAGGAGAAAGTTTCAGTGCGAGCTCATAGCTCTCTGCGCTTTCCTCGATACGTCCCAAGGTTCTCAGGGCAACTGCCTTATTTCGAAGCCCTGCGGCTCGAGCTGAATGATCTTCATTTTCTACACTCTCTATGAATTTCTGAGAAAAATCAACCAACTCCTCATAGTAACTAATCTCGATCAAAGTGTCACAGATCCGTCGAAACCAATTCGTATTTCGCTCCGATATTACAAGACACTTAGATTTTTCTAACGCCATTTTTCTTTCTTTGTGCGATAGCTCGGCTAACAGCGCCAAATACTCAATCTTTGCAGACTTATTCTCTGGATCGGTTTCGTGAGCCTTCCTATACAGCTTCATAGCTAGTGATGTACGCTTCGCTTGCCGCATTAAATCGCCCGCCAGCTCCAAATCGGGTGACGTAACATCATCATGCTCCAAGAGCTTTAGGCATAGTCCCGCCTTAATTGCCGAGCTTTCAGATTCCCTCGCTTGAAGGTAGATATCGAAAGCGCTTTCGTTATCAACGTCTGGAATTGAGTCCCGAAGCTTTCCGAGTTGCTTAGTCGCCTGATCAAATAGCTCCTGTGTCGCTGCTTCCTTAATCGAGATTTCAGATGAAAACTGATCAAATCTTTCATTCAACTCGCTCATACGGGAAACTTGTCGTTGAAAAATTGAATCTGAGTTAGAAATCTTTTCTTGAATTGCAGAAAGAGTTTCACCAAGTTTTGCATTAATGATCTTTTCGGCAACTCTTTCGGTCTCTGCCCTATTGGCTTTAAACTCTCGAATCACAATATAACAAACAACAACAATGATAGTAACAGTAATAAGTGTTGGAAACTGTTTTGCTACTGCTTCGAAAAACTCATCCATGAAAACACCTCAAAAAGTATTCGGATTGAAACACACGCAAGAATAGATTACGATAACCACAATACTGCAAAATGTACACTACGAAACTGCAACCGACCACGTCAACCGGCTTGACAATACATTAGCCGCCCCACCCAACAAAGAGATATTGGAATGTTGCTCCGAGACTGTACGTGGGCGGCTCTGGGATGACCACGTTAATAAATTTCAAACATCATTTCCACGTGGATATCAAAAGAACCCCTTCGCATCGTCTTTCAAGTTTTTTCTTACAGTCAAAAAGGTAATGTATCTGCTGTTCTCGTCCCTACACGCTTCAACTATCCATCTTCAACGCTGAAATAAACGCCTCCTGCGGGATATCCACCTTCCCGAACTGACGCATCTTTTTCTTACCCGCCTTCTGCTTGTCCAGCAGTTTGCGTTTCCGCGTGGCGTCGCCTCCGTAGCATTTGGCGGTCACGTCCTTGCGCAGCGCCGAGAGGGTCTCGCGGGCGATGACCTTGCCTCCGATGGCGGCCTGGATCGGGATTTTGAACATGTGGCGCGGGATCAGGTCTTTGAGCTTTTCGCACATCGCCCGGCCCCGCATCTCGGCCCGGTCGCGGTGAACCATGGTTGACAGCGCATCGACCGGTTCGTCATTCACCAGCACCGACATCTTGACCAGATTATCCTCGGTATAGCCGGTCATCTGGTAGTCGAACGAGGCATAGCCCTTGGTCACCGATTTCAGGCGGTCGTAGAAGTCAAAGACGACCTCGTTCAGCGGCAGGTCATAGACGACCATGGCGCGGGTGCCCGCATAAGTCAGGTCCAGCTGGATGCCGCGGCGGTCCTGGCAGAGTTTCAGCACGTCGCCGAGGTATTCGTCGGGCACCAGAATGGTCGCCTTGATGCGCGGCTCCTCGATATGGTCGACCTTCGACGGGTCGGGCATGTCGGCGGGGTTGTGCAGCTCGATCATCTCCCCCTCTGAACCTTCTTTGGCTTTCATGTAGACGTGATAGATCACCGACGGCGCGGTGGTGATGAGCTCGATGTCATATTCGCGTTCGATGCGGTCGCGGATGACCTCGAGGTGCAACAGCCCGAGGAAGCCGCAGCGGAAGCCAAAGCCAAGTGCAGCCGAGGTTTCCATTTCAAAGCTGAAGCTGGCGTCGTTCAGCGCCAGTTTGTCGATGGCGTCGCGCAGGTCTTCGAATTCGGAACTGTCCACGGGGAAGAGGCCGCAGAATACGACGGGTTGCGCGGGTTTGAAGCCGTCCAGCGCGTCTTCGGTGCCGTTGCGGTCATTGGTGATGGTGTCACCAACGCGGGTGTCGCGGACCTGTTTGATCGAGGCGGTGAGGAAGCCGATCTCACCGGGGCCGAGGCTGTCGACCATCTCCATCTCGGGCCGGAAGACGCCGACGCGGTCGACATGGTGCAGGGTGTTGTTCGACATGAACTTGACCCGCATCCCCTTTTTCAGCGTGCCGTCCATGATGCGGACCAGAACGATGACGCCGAGATAGGCGTCGTACCAGCTGTCGACCAGCATCGCCTTGAGCGGCGCGTCGAGCGTGCCTTTGGGCGCGGGTAGATGGGTGACGATGGATTCCAGCGTCTCGTGAATGCCCTGCCCGGTCTTGGCACTGACCTGAATCGCCTCGGACGCGTCGATGCCGATCACATCCTCGATCTGTTCCGCCACGCGGTCACAGTCGGACGCAGGCAGGTCGATCTTGTTCAGCACCGGAACGATGTCATGATCGGCGTCGATGGCCTGATAGACATTCGCCAGCGTCTGCGCCTCGACGCCCTGCGTCGAGTCCACAACCAGCAGCGAGCCTTCGACCGCGCGCATGGAGCGGCTGACCTCATAGGCGAAGTCCACGTGGCCGGGGGTGTCGATCAGGTTCAGCACGTATTTCTCGCCATTATCGGCGGTATAGTCGATGCGCACCGTGTTGGCCTTGATGGTGATGCCGCGCTCGCGCTCGATATCCATGCTGTCGAGCAGCTGTTCCTTCATGTCACGATCCTTGACTGTCCCGGTCTCTTGGATGAGCCGGTCAGCAAGGGTGGATTTGCCATGGTCGATATGCGCGACGATGGAGAAATTGCGGATATGAGCGAGGTCTGTCATGGGTTGGGGATATGTAGAGGAATCGTGGGTTGGTCAAGGTGCGGACAGCGCAAGAACCGAGCAATGTGACATGACTGATGAACTTCCAAATAAGACCGTGCTCTTCAGGCACGCATTGCGTTTGTTTCCAATTGCGTTCAGAGAATCCGTTGCAGATGATTATCCAATCTTCAAGCTACATTTGTGTCGAACACTGATTAGCACATCGGTTGCACTAAGATCGCCACCCTCGACCCAGAATCACGAAGCTCTTATAGGATTTGAAGATTTACTCAACGAAAGCAGCCTCGAATCTTTGGACGAAATTCCAGTACTTTCTGATCCAATTTGGGCTAGAGGGCTAAACGGTCGGCAGATGACATGGATGGAGGCTGGTCCGTTGAGTTCTGCGACTAGAGCTCTGACTAGTGCCCTAAGAGTTACTCCAGATAATCCTTTGATATTGTCGCTCCAAGATGAATCTGAGTTTTTTGGAACGCACAATGAACTTGCCTATGATTTAATTGTCACCGAGAGTTCTTTGCTCCATGAACCTCTTTGGCCTTCAATTCCTCGAAAGAAAACTAGCGCAGAACCTGTCTTCAAAGTCGGCGTGCGAATGGCATCCTCTGAACAAACAGACCAATGGTCATTTTGGCGTGAGTAGTACCGATCCTTTCTGCTTGGTCATCCAATTAATTGGAACCTGGAAAAAAGCGTTTTACTAATCGCAGATGAAGTCTTGGATCTGGGGCCAGTTGCCATTGCGCACGAAATCGAGATCATCAAAGCTAGAGCACTGTCTAGTGCACTGCCTCAAGCCGAAATAATTGAAATGAACCCGGAGAACGAAAGGGTTCGAGTCATCCCGGTTCCGGTGCAAAACGCGCCGCTTTTGTCAGCTTTACTTACGAATGTATCGGACGCGCTAGACGATGCTCTGCAAAGGAACAACGGTCTTTCAGAGCGTTCTGGTGAATACCGCAAGATCAGCCGCGTCCTTACACGCTATGGCGGCAATCCGCAGCAAGCGGAATTGACACTGACCGCTGTTGCCAAGGGGCTAAGGCGGCAAATCCATGATACCAAGGAATTGCCGGACAGCGAGGACAACCTCGCTCTATTGGACGCGGTTGAAGATGGTGTCCGAGGCATACGAGCAAATCACCCGGAAGTCGCAGCCAATCGCGAACAGTTGGCACTGCAGGCGTTCTCAGAACTCGACGATGACGCCAAAAGTTTGCTGGAACAAGCGCAACCCGTATTGATCAAGTTAAGTGAGGGAGATTTGGCTGAGGACTTTGCCGAGGACATTTCATCGCTCATCAACGATGCTTTATTACCCTTACCGGACGGATCTCCGACCTTGCCCGGAGCAGATGCAGCAACACGTTTGTTTAGTCGAACGTCAAAGATGGCTCTGCTTACTGATAAGGCCGCAGAATGGCACGACAGCAAAGATAACAAGATGGTAAGACTCGGGATGCAGGCAGCAACAGCTTCAGGCATGTTGTACGCGTTGGTGCAACTTGGCCTGAGACTTCTTGGCGTCCTCTAAACAGAAACAAACTGATGCAGCTTTTGTGAATTGATTGAACAATCAGTTTGATTCATACTCCTCCGCAGACCGAGAGGGGCATCAGACCCGTCCGGGCAGGCAAATATCGAGGCATGAGCATGAAAAAGTTCCTCTTAATCGCATTCTGCGCCACGTCGATGGTGGCAATAGCTCCGGTCGTGGACGCGGCGCAGATCAAACGGGCGTGTCTGGCGTCTGACCGGTCGGCAGCAACGCGGGATCGGTGCAGTTGCATTCAGCGGGTGGCCAACCAGGCGTTGACCCGCAGCGATCAGAAGACCGTTGCCAAGTGGTTCCGCGACCCGCACCAGGCGCAAGAACTCAAGATGTCCAAGACCCAGCGCGACGATGCGCTGTGGGATCGGTATCGGAACTTTGGCCAGATGGCGCAGGCGATCTGCAACTAGGCTGATCAATCCTTGACCTGACCCGAACTGCGCCCCAGAAAGGCGCAGCGAAAGGGATATCTGATGGTTATGAAAGGGCTGACCCTGCGCGGTCTCGAAGTGTTCGAGGCGCTGGCGCGGACGGGATCGGTGGCGCAGGCCGCCGAGATCACGGGGCTAAGCCAACCTTCGGTCAGTCAGCAATTGCGCAATCTGGAAAAGGCATTGGGCACCGATCTGGTAGATCACGGGCGGCGTCCCATGCGTTTGACGCAGGCTGGGCGCAGTTTCCTAGGCCGCGCTGAATCGGTGCTGGCCGAGCTGCAGATGGCGCAGAGCGAGCTGTCGGTGATGGATCTGGGCCATCTGACCACGCTGTCTATCGGGTTGATCGACGATTTCGACAATGATCTGACACCGCGTCTGGCCACGTTGCTGGCTGACAGCCTGACCCGATCGAAATTCAAGCTGATCACTCTGTCCAGTCTCGATCTGTTCGAAGCGCTTGAGGCACAGCGGCTGCATCTCGCGATCTCGGCGCATAGCGGCGAGGTGCTGGAAGGCGTGATTGAATACCCGTTGGTTCAGGATCCATTCATTCTGGCGACACCCAAAGGCGCGGGCGGCGTTGAAGCGGCCCTGCGCGACCTGCCGTTTCTGCGCTACGCGCGCGAGCAATTGATCAGCCGGCAGATCGAAGGCCATCTGGCGCGGCAACAGATGGAGTTCGAGGAGCGGTTCGAGATCGGTTCGCATATGGCGTTGATGGCCATGGTTGCGCGTGGGCTGGGTTGGGCGGTCACAACGCCGCTGGGTTACATGCGGGCGGCCCGGTTCCATGACGGGTTAGAAGTGCATCCCGCCCCGTTTGGGGCGTTCTCCCGGACCATTTCCCTGTTCACCCGCACCGACTGGTCGGATCAGGTCCCGCAGGAGGTCGCAGGCATGATCCGGCGGCTGATGCAGAACCAGATTATTGATCCGGCGCTAGCGCAGGTGCCGTGGTTGAATGACCAGCTGAAGGTGATCGACTAGCGCGACAGATGCGCATCAAGCCCTGTGACCGCAGCTTCGATCAGGTCCAGCGCGCCGTCGAAATCCCGTGTGTAGTATGGGTCGGGCACATGATCAGCGCCGGTCAGGGGAGCGAACTCAGTCAGCAGGTGAACCGGTGTGGTATTTCCCAGAGGCCGCCGGTCTTCGATATCCGCGATGTTGTTGGCATCCATGCCGATGATCAGGTCAAAATCATCGAAATCCCGCGCCGTGAACTGGCGCGCACGCAGATCACTGAGATCGACACCCCGGGCGCTGGCGGCTTTTTGCATCGGCCCGTAAGGTGCGTTTCCGACATGCCACCCCATGGTGCCAGCGCTATCGGTTGTATGATGGGGCGCCCGGATGCGAAAGACACCTTCGGCGGCGGGGGATCGGCAGATATTGCCGAGACAGACAAAGAGGATACGGTGGGTCATGGGGCAAGGTGTAGCGCACGGAGGAGATATGGAAAAGATCGTCATACTGACGGGGGCCGGGATCTCCGCCGAAAGCGGGCTGAGCACCTTTCGCGATGAAGGCGGATTGTGGGCGCAGCATCGGATCGAGGATGTCGCAACGCCCGAAGGGTTCGCCCGTGATCCCGATCTGGTGCAAGATTTCTACAATGCACGCCGTGTCCAAGCGGCTCAAGTGCAACCCAATGCGGCGCATCAGGCCCTGGCCCGGTTGCAATCGGAATGGCCCAGCGAGGTGGTCATTGTCACCCAAAACGTCGACAGCCTACACGAGGCGGGCGGCGCTGAGAATGTGATCCACATGCACGGACGTCTGGACGCGGCGCTGTGTGCTGCTTGCGGGCATCGCTGGTCCGCTCCACCGGAAATGGCAGTGGGCGAGCCCTGCCCCGCCTGCGCCGAACCAACAGCCCGGCCGGATGTAGTCTGGTTTGGTGAGATGCCTTATCACATGGAAGAGATCTATTCCCACCTGTCCAGCGCGTCGGTTTTTGCAGCCATCGGAACCTCAGGTCAAGTCTATCCAGCCGCCGCCTTCGTGCATGAGGCGCAGGCTGCAGGTGCCCACACGATCGAGATCAATCTGGAACCAACGATGGGAGCGTCGGGGTTTGACGACCGGCTGGTTGGTAAGGCGACCGAAACGGTTCCTCAATGGGTCAACCGCCTGTTGCAGCAGAAGGATTAATCTGCGGCAGCGAAAACTAAAGACAGCCCTGTTCATTCTTGTTTATTCTGATCCCAAACTCGGTGGAGCGTGACATATGACAGACCAAGACCCCCAAACCGGCGAAATCGTGGATGATGACAGCATGGCGGGCCGTGATCAGTTGGGCAACCAATTGGCCAACCTGTGGTGGACTTTCCTTCTGCGCGGTGTTTTGGCTGGCGCTGTTGGCCTGGCGGCCCTGTTCTGGCCAACCAGCAGCATTGCGTTGCTGCTGCGGCTGGTCGGCGCTCTGCTGATCCTGGATGGCGGCTTAACCTTGCTGGGGTTCGGGCGTCGCGGTCTGGTCGGAGGGGCTGGCATCGCCGCTGTGCTGATCGGGCTGGTGCTGCTGTTGTGGCCCGAAGGTGCTGCTCGGCTCGCCTTTTTCCTGATCGGAGCCTGGGTGCTAATCATCGGGATCGGCTCGCTGATGGCGGGCCAACAAATGTACGATCAGGATCCGCAGCGCGCGACCATGCGCATCTCGGGCGGTGTCGCCTGCGTCATCGGTTTGGTGCTGATGTTTTGGCCTGGCAGCGGTCTTGTCGCCCTGGGATGGGCGATTGCATTCTCGGCGCTGACACTCGCGCTTGTTATGTTCTGGCTGGCTGCGCGGTTTCGTCAGGCCGGTGACCGGGTGGGCATGAAGACCATCCACAAATAGCGATGATCCCTGCCATGTATCAAACCCCTTGGCCATAACAGTAACAGGCCGGGCAATGCCCGGCCTGACGCATGGATGACGGCCGCAGCGCGGCTCGAAGACAGGCGTTGGCCTAGTTCGAATGTGACCCGTGGCCGCCCTTGTCCTGACGTTCAAGGTCGACCGGTACCTCAAGTTCGACCACGCCGGCCTGTTCGAAAGTCAATATAACCGGTACCTTGGCGTCCTGCTCGAACGGGGCTGTTAGGCCCATGAACATCACATGGTCCCCACCGCGTTGCAGCATGTGGGTTTCACCCGCCGGGATCACAAAACCCTCTTCGACATGAACCATCTTGGCTACGCCGTTTTCATCAATCATATGGGTGTGCAGTTCCACACGCGCCGCAACGTCAGAGGACGCGCTGATCAGACGATCATCGGTATCGCCCCGATTCTGGATCATCATGAAAGCTGCGCCTGCCTTGGCGGACTTGCCTACTGATCTGGCATAGGCGTCATCGACCTTGATGGCGCTTTCGGCGAGGGCGGGAAGCGCAAGCGCTGCGGCGGCCAGCGATGCAAGCAGTGTCGATCTGAGCGACATTGTGTCTCTCCTGTATAAAGTCTGAAAGATATGAAAGCTGTTCAGACAGGAACAGGCGGTGCCCGGGCTGGCCGTCGCGGCTTGGGCAAGGCAATAAGACTGCCGGTTTGGCGCTTAGGCGATGGCAGCCTCTGCTGCGATACTTCCGGCAGTGCCACAGAGGGGACCATAACCGCGCCCAGCAGCGAAAGTGCGTAGTCCGGGCAATAATGCGGGGGCGACGTGGGCTGCCCGTTTTCATCCATATAGACAACAACTGGGCCAGAACCGGTACATAGCACCATCTGGCCCACGGCATTGTCCATACCACGCGACGCTGCAACGCCCTGCCCGGTTAGAATCACGAGCAGGGACAGGATAAGGGGCAGAACTCTGTTTACAGCGGCTTTCATCCTGACCCGGGTATAGGCCGGCGGTTCAAGGCGCTTCAAGCGCCAAAGGGTCGCGCCTGAACCGGGCCTACCAGTCTAGTCCGGGTCGCTTTACAGGCCGTTCGGTCAGGTTGGTATGGGTTCGGTTCACCCGTCGTTGCATCCGGGCGCATGCCGAAACAACTTTGCCAAACACCGCCGCCAGCACCAGAAAAAAATAGAAACTCTTTAAAGACATAACTTGGCCCCCACCGACTTTAGATAGGTCCTAATGTAAGATACTCGCAGGCCCTTTGTATGTGAACCAAGTCACCAACCTGTGCAATTAATCTAGAAATGAAAACAATAGGGTTTAACCGTTTCGAAATTAAAAACAAAAAAAGCCCTGCACCGCATGGGTACAAGGCTGAATTCTTGCAACTGAGAAAGGATTAAGCCGAGGCTCGTGCCTTGGCGATTTCCTTCTTCACTTTCAGAGCGTCCGTGGACAGCTCATCATCCTTGGCTTTCGCCAGGAAGGCATCCAGACCACCGCGGTGGTCGACCGAGCGCAAGGCAGCCGCCGAGATGCGCAGCTTGACGCCACGGCCCAAGGTTTCCGACTGCAGGGTGACGTCGTTCAGGTTGGGCAGAAAACGACGACGAGTTCTGTTTTTGGCGTGGCTGACATTGTTGCCAGTCATCGGGCCTTTTCCGGTCAGTTCGCAACGGCGCGACATGGTTTCTTCCTTTGTTTCTGGTGGCCGGGCACAAGGCCCTCGGCCAAATCACAAGGGGCACAACCCGAAGTCGCGCCCGAAAACTGGTTGGATGCGTTTAGTGGGAATCACAACAAGGGTCAAGACGGACAAAGTGAAATCTTTGCACCCTTGCACTGATTGCCGTTCGATTAGACCGAACCCGCCGCCTGCAACAGAGGTTTGTTGTTTTTCAGGTGTCGCGCGACCAGTTGTTTTTGCAGCTTTCCGCACGGAATCATGCGTGCCGGATCAGCGGAATGGGTCATCTCGGACAGATCTGGGAAAATGCCAAAGATTTCCTGCCGTGCCTCATCGCTGAGGGCCTTGAGCGCTTCCGGACCCGTGAACAAGCTTTCCGTCGGCGCATTTTCGGCCCATATGACTTGATGCCTATCAAAGAGCAGGTGAAAGTATTCAATGCTCTCTACTTTTTCGTCGACAAAAATGCCCGGCAGCGAGGTCAGTTTGATCGCGGGGACCAGCACCTCGGTGGCGCCAAACATGCGCTGCGCGATTTGCGATTGCACCAGCATGCGGTGTTGCCGGGACACAAGCAGGTCGCGGCTGGGCAGACCTTGACCCAACGCACCCGCGACAATGCGCACGGGAAAAAGTCTAGGATTGTCCCGCAGCGCCGTTGCGTCAAAGCGACGACGACCGATCCACCGGATGGAAGAGGATCCGTTGCCGACGGTTTGAACAACGTCGCCGATCTTAAGGTCCTGTATCCGGATCTGGCCGCGCGGACTGCTTATCAGGGTATCGCGGGTAAAGCACGGAAACCCCGTTCCGGTTTCGAATGTCGTATAGGTCACCGTCTTGCCCGACGGCAGCGTGAAGGTACCGCTGGACAGCGAATAGCTGACCCCGGCTGCAACAGTGATCGGGCCGAAGGTACTGTCTGTAATCACAGTTCCGACCGGCAGGTTCAGAGCGTCCGTTCCGCTACCACCGCGCACATCGCCTGACACATCGGTGCTTTGAAAATTGAGCGTGTCATTGCCGCGACCCAGACGGATATCGCCAATGTTTGATCCCTGAACAGTGACCGTATCATCATCATTGCCTGCGTTGACTTGCCCATTCACCGTGCTGCCGGTGATGGTGATGTCATCATTGCCAGCATTGCCGCGGACCCGGCCAATGATGGTACTGTTGGTCACCGTGATCGTATCCGCCCCACCACGCGCGCGAATATCATCAATCGGCGACCCCTGCGCCGTACCGTTCAGGGTGCCGTTGTCATTGGTGACATCTATATTGTCGGCGCCATTTGTCCCTACAATATTGGGCATGTGGTCGGGTCCCGTTTGTCCGATCTAGCAAGCGCGTTTGCACAATTCCCAAAACACTTTCAACGCTTTGGCGAGAAACAACGCAAAAGCCGTATCCAGAGCCAGTTTAGCGGACCAATGGCGATTTCGCCACCTCCACGTTTTTTTTGACGTTCACCTGAGACCAACAAGACATAGAGGTTGGACGTGCGAAGTGGGATTAGCCGAATTCATCAGATGAACCGATCAATACATAGATTGCGCACCAAGGCTGTGGTGCAAAACCCCGTTTGATCAGAGCCGGCCCACTTGGCTTTGGAATAGTCCTGTGGCTGTCACGCCCACAAATACCAATGCTTAACTGCACGCCACATTTGCGTCAGATGGATATAATAGCGCTCGCTTGGTTTCGGGCTGCGAGGTCCCAAAAAGACATGGCTGCGTTGACTGGTTTAGGTTGGAGTCGAGCATCGTCGTGTCTCACCCAAGTGGAATTTTGTACGTTGGGGTTGCCCCAAATGGGCGTTTTCGGACGCGCGTCTTCAGCATATTGTCGTTCGCGCAATGAGTGAAAAACATCATGATACACCGGAGGCGTGGATTGACTTCTCGCAATCCTGCAAAAAGCTATTGATAAAGCGAACAGGCATCCATGTTTGTCGGTCGTGTAACCCTGCAAAGTGCTGACTGCTGTTTTGAAAGCAGGTCGGACAACCAATAGGTTTTTTGGCAATTGGTTATGAACCAACGTATATTGATTTCTGGCTGCTCTGGCGGCGGCAAGTCGGCCCTGCTCGCGGAACTCAGGCGTCGAGGGCAATGGACAGTAGCCGAACCTGGTCGCCGCGTCGCCGCAGAGGAGAAAACTGGCACCGGCGCGGCCCTTCCTTGGGTCAATCTAGAGGCCTTTGCACATCGCGCGCTGAAGATGGCGCACGAGGATCTTCGAACCGCCGCGCACAAGATCGGGTTTGTGTTCTTTGACCGAGGCTTGATCGATGCAGCCGTAGCCTTGCAGGTGGCAACAGGGGTGGACATCCACGAGACGCTTGGCCCCGAGAAGCACTACGCCACGGACGTCTTTTTAGCCCCGCCATGGCCGGAAAATTTCAAGCAGGATGAAGATCGTCGCCATGGGTTTGATCAAGCCGTGGCCGAATATGAGCGACTGGCAATCGCCCTTCGGGAGCTGGGGTATTCAATCACGCTGCTTCCAAAAACCTCGATCAAAAACCGGGCCGACTTTGTGCTTGAAAGGCTCGAAGGCCAGTCACGCATCTAGGTCTCAACTGCCGCCGGTCAGTTCGGCCAACATGCGTTCCGCAGCGGCGGTCGGGCTGGTCTGGCCCGTGCCGACTTCGGTTCCAAGCTGATCCATCAACGCGCGTGCGTGCGGGGTGTCGAGACGTGCCAGCAAGGCATGCCGGACCTCCTGATCGAACCAGAACCGCGCCTGTGTGGCACGGTTGGTGCCCCAATGGCCGTTGTCGCGGCGCCATGCCGTCAGCGCCTGCATCTCTTCCCATGCCTGCGCAAGCCCGTGTTCTTCAACCGCTGAAACGGTCATCGCTTTGGGAAACCCTTCGGGATCCTGCGGGCGTTTGCGCAGCAGCCGCAGCGCGCCGGAATAGTCCGCGCAGGTGCGGGTGGCCGTGGCTTTGAGATCCCCATCCGCCTTGTTGATCAGAATAATGTCGGCCATTTCCATGATGCCACGTTTGACGCCCTGCAATTCATCGCCGCCGGCCGGGGCGAGCAACAGCAAGAAGAGATCGGACATCTCGGAGACAACAGTTTCGGATTGCCCCACCCCGACGGTTTCAATCAACACGACATCAAACCCGGCGGCTTCGCAAAGGGCAATAGCCTCGCGGGTGCGGCGGGCGACACCGCCCAGATGGGTCTGGCTGGGGGATGGGCGGATAAAAGCGTTTGGGTCGCGGCTAAGACGTTCCATTCGGGTTTTGTCGCCCAGAATCGAACCACCCGACCGGGCTGAACTTGGATCCACTGCCAGAACGGCCACGCGCAGCCCCTGCTCTGTCAGCATCATGCCAAAGCTTTCGATGAAGGTGGATTTGCCCACACCGGGTGTTCCGGAAAGCCCAATCCGCAGGGCCTGACGCCCAGCGCCTGCCAGTTGCGCCAGCAATTCGGCCGCCTGCGCCCTGTGATCCGCGCGGCTGCTTTCGACCAGAGTAATCGCCCGGGCCAGCGCCCGACGTTCCCCATTCAAAATCCTGTCGCCAAGGCTGTTCGTCTGCATTCTGACCCCGATCATTGCGGCAGGAGTAGTTGCCGGTTTCCGGGGCGGTTTGTCCAGCCCGCAGAAGCCACGAATGTTCCCGATGCGGCGCATGCGTCATTTTGCACAGTTCGATTCAAAGCAAATCAAAGCAGGCAGGGGCACGGGGTCACACGCCTTCGCGGGAACTGGACGGCACCTTTGGGATGGCAGATAAGGATCGGATGACAATGCGACTGCCAATTGATGACGCCATTCCCCAGCTGCTGGATGCCCTACGCAAGCACGGTCGTGCCGTGCTGCAAGCCCCGCCAGGGGCAGGCAAAACCACGCGGGTTCCTCTGGCTATGCTCGAGGCGGGATTGTGCAACGGTAAGATCGTGATGCTGGAGCCTCGTCGGCTGGCGGCTCGGTCGGCCGCGGAACGTATGGCCGAAACTCTGTGCGAACGCGTGGGCCAGACGGTCGGTTACCGTGTGCGCGGGGATACCAAAACCTCTCGGACGACCCGGATCGAAGTGGTGACCGAAGGTATTCTGACCCGAATGCTGCAATCCGACCCTGACCTGCCCGGCGTCAGCGCAGTGATCTTCGACGAATTTCATGAGCGCTCGCTGAATGCTGATCTTGGGCTGGCACTGTGTCTGGAGGTGACGGGCGCGCTGCGGGATGACATGATCCTGATGGCGATGTCAGCGACGCTGGATGCGGAACCTGTGGGTCAGTTGATGGAGGCGCCGCTGGTTACCTCGGCCGGACGCAGCTATCCGGTGGAAACGCGGTGGCTCGACCGACCGCTGGCTGCGCGTGTCCGGCGGCTGGATGCTATGGTTGATCTGGTTGTGCAGGCGGAACGCGACACACGGGCCGAGGGTGGCGGGATGCTGGTGTTTCTACCCGGCGAGGGTGAGATCCGACGCGCCGAAGCAGCACTGTCCGGCCGCCTTTCTGAGGATTGCAGAATATGCCCGTTATTTGGGGCGATGCCTTTTGCCGCCCAGCGCGCCGCAATTGCTCCGGTGCAACGGGGGCGCAAAGTTGTGCTGGCGACGTCAATCGCGGAAACCTCGCTGACTATTCCGGATATCCGGGTCGTGGTTGATATGGGCCAGGCGCGGCGGGCGCGGTTTGATCCGGGTTCGGGCATGTCACGGCTGGTGACGGAGCGCGTCACACGGGCCGAGGCAACCCAGCGCGCGGGCCGCGCGGGGCGTGTTGCCGAGGGGCTGTGTTACCGCTTGTGGTCCAAGGGAGAGGATGGCGCTTTGGCCGCCTTCCCGCCCGCCGAGATTGAGGCCGCAGATTTGACCAGCTTGGCGCTGGAACTGGCATTATGGGGCGCGGACGCGACTGATCTGGCGTTTCTGACGCCGCCGCCCGAAGGAACACTGGCCGAAGCGCGGGCCTTGCTGTCCATGTTGGGCGCATTGGACGGAAACGGTCGGATCACGGGTCACGGACGCGCCTTGGCTGCGTTGCCTTTGCATCCCCGCCTGGGGCACATGCTGGTGGTTGCAGGCGCGCAGGCAGCCCCTTTGGCGGCGTTGATGGCCGAGCGGGACCCGCTGAGAGGAGCACCGGCAGATATGACGCTGCGGCTAGACGCCGTACGGGATATGCAAGCGTTTCAACGCAACCGGGTCTGGCAGGTGAATACAGGTGTTATCGACCAGATCAAGGGCGAGATCAAACGCCTGAACGCGCAGGCCGCGAAAGGGCCCGAAGACAAGGGCATCGCTGCCATGGCGGCACTCGCCTATCCCGACCGGATTGGGCAGCGGCGCAAAGGGGATGAGCCGCGATATGTGTTGTCCGGCGGCAAGGGTGCCATCCTCGACACTAGCGATACGCTGGCGGCGGCCCCCTATCTTGTGGTCACCGACACCGATGGAAACCCCCGAGAAGCGCGTGCCCGGATGGCAGTGCGGATTGCGGAACGCGATATCCGGGATTTGTTTGCAGATCAGATTGCTTGGGTCGACCGCTGCGAGTGGTCGAAACGGGACCGGCGCGTCATTGCGCGGCGTCAGGAACGGTTCGGGGCCATTACGCTGGGGGATCGTGTCTGGAAAGACGTTCCGCCGGACACCGTTGCCCGTGCGATGCTGGACGGCGTGCGGGATCTGGGGCTGCGTCTGGATGGGCCGGCGGCGCGGTTGGCTACCCGGGTGGAGCTGGTACGGGCCGATGACGTGGATCTGCCTGATTTCTCGACCGATGGGCTGATGACCAGTTTGGAAGACTGGTTGCTGCCGATGCTCGGTGGGGTGCGCAACGCCGATGAGTGGAAGCGGTTCAATCTGCTACCTGCTTTGCGGGCGCGACTGGACTGGGCGCAAACACAAGAGGTTGATCGGCGAGCGCCGGGATCATTTGAAACGCCACTGGGGCGAAAGGTTCCGATTGACTATGGCGGCGCTGCACCGGAAATCTCGGTCCGGCTGCAGGAATTGTTCGGGGTCACGCGACATCCGGTTGTTGGTGGCGCCCCGCTCAAGATCACCCTGCTGTCCCCGGCACAAAGACCCATACAGATCACCCGTGACCTGCCCGGGTTCTGGGTCGGGTCCTACGCGGATGTGCGCAAAGATATGCGGGCGCAATATCCCAAACATCCATGGCCCGAAGACCCGACACAGGCAGATCCAACCCTGAGAGCCAAGCGTAGATAGGGTGGACTGAGTCCGAATTGTCACAAGGCCCCCACAAAAACACCAGAAAACCAATCGAAAACAGGCAAGTTCCGGCGGTAACGTTGAATTTTTGACCTGCTCTTGCTATGTCTCTTCGGCTTCACATACTTCGAATAACATGACGCGCGACACATGAGTTCATGGCTACGAAACATCTGGGAAGAGGTCGGACGACCTCTGTTCCTGCGCCCTCGGCGGGTGCAGTTTGCGGCGTTGTGCACGCGTAAGCAGGGTGCAAGCGAAGATGTGCTGCTGATCACCAGCCGGGATACCGGGCGCTGGATCATACCCAAAGGATGGCCGATTGACGGGCTGGACGGCGCAGAAACGGCCGCGCAGGAAGCGTGGGAAGAGGCCGGAGTGCGGGCTGAAGCCGTCGAAAAGGAGCCGGTGGGTCACTATACCTACGACAAGATCTTGAACAACGGGTCGGCCCAGCCGGTTTTGACCAATGTTTATCGTATCAGGGTCAGTGAATTGTCAGATGACTATCCCGAGGTGGATCAGCGCAAACGCTGCTGGGTTTCCCCCTCGGTCGCCGCCAAGCGCGTGCGCGAGCCGGAACTGCAATCCCTGCTGCTGCAAATGTAACCCATCGTTGATTTTCTTGATGGCAGGCAGGTTGCCCCATCTGTGGTAAACTTATAGCTGCCTGCGTTTACCCAAATGCCGTGATTGAACAGATGCCGAATTCGAACGCAAAACCACGCTGGCAGACGCTGGACACGGACCTGCACAGGATCTCGCGGGTCGAGGTCGCAAACTCTCATGTGGCCCGGCCCCTGCTTGCGCCCGGAATTGCACTGGCGTTCATGGCTGTCGCCGGGCTGGTCGCGGCGGTGCTGTTTGGTCTGGCCGATGGCGGCTTCATTATTATAGCTGCGGCGGCTTTCGGAGCCTACATGGCGATCAATATCGGCGCCAATGACGTGGCCAACAACATGGGCCCTGCGGTGGGTGCCAACGCGCTGACCATGGGCGGTGCCATTGCGATCGCTGCTGTCGCCGAAAGCGCAGGTGCGTTGCTGGCAGGGGGTGACGTCGTATCCACCATCTCAGGCGGCATAATCGACCCGATGTCGGTTGAAAACAGCCACGTGCTGATCTGGGCCATGATGGCGGCGCTGATTTCTTCAGCCATGTGGGTCAATCTGGCGACCTGGATCGGGGCGCCAGTTTCGACCACACATTCGGTCGTTGGCGGCGTGATGGGCGCGGGGATCGCCGCAATGGGACTGGGCGCGGTCAATTGGACCACCATAAGCGCGATTGCCGCCAGTTGGGTGATCTCGCCCGTTCTGGGCGGTGTAATTGCAGCCGGGTTTCTGGCGCTGATCAGGGCGAAAATTCAGTCTCGGGACGACAAGATCGCCGCCGCCCGGCGTTGGGTTCCGATCCTTGTGGCGCTGATGGCCGCAGCTTTTGTGACCTATCTGGCCGTGAAGGGCCTGCAGCGTGTTGTGACCGTCAAGCTTGAAATTGCCTTACTGATCGGGGTGGCCACGGGGCTTCTGGTCTGGACAGTCACCGTCCCTTGGGTGCGGCGAAAATCTGAAGGGATGGAGAACAGGACACGCTCGCTAAAAACACTGTTTGGTCTGCCACTGGTGATATCGGCCACGTTTCTGAGCTTTGCTCATGGCGCAAATGACGTGGCCAATGCCGTGGGCCCTCTGGCAGCCATTGTGCACGCGGCCGAGTTCGGTGACGTCACTGCGCAGGTTCCTATTCCCACATGGGTGATGATCATCGGAGCCTTCGGAATTTCGTTTGGTCTGTTCCTGTTCGGGCCCAAGCTGATCCGGATGGTTGGCCGCCAAATCACCAAGCTGAACCCGATACGCGCGTTTTGCGTCGCCCTGTCGGCAGCGATCACCGTGATTTTGGCCAGTTGGCTTGGGTTGCCGGTTAGCTCTACCCATATCGCGGTGGGTGCCGTTTTTGGCGTTGGGTTCTATCGAGAATGGCAATCGAACCGGCGTAATCAGCCCGGGCTGCGTTTGGCGCGCGAAGAGTATCAGCGGCGAAAACTGGTGCGACGGTCGCATTTCATGACCATTATTGCCGCCTGGATCGTGACCGTTCCGGCCGCTGCGTCGATGTCGGCGATTATCTACCTGATCCTGACGGCGTTCGCGTAGAGATCGCGCATCGCCTAGACGGGTGTT
Organism: Ruegeria sp. CK2; assembly: GCF_056536585.1. Classification (NCBI taxonomy): domain Bacteria; kingdom Pseudomonadati; phylum Pseudomonadota; class Alphaproteobacteria; order Rhodobacterales; family Roseobacteraceae; genus Ruegeria; species Ruegeria sp. CK2. The sequence continues at coordinate 80,271 of NZ_JBQFPW010000017.1, read as the reverse complement.
GCAATCAGGGCCTGATCTGATCCGGAAACATCGGAGTTTCAGGCGCTTGGCGGATCAATTCCGCCACACGAGAGCATATCGGCGTCGGCAGGCCCGTTTGCTGGCCAAGATGCGTGATTTCACCTTGAAGACTGTCGATCTCCGTCGGGCGACCCTCCATCACATCATAAGCCATCGAGGTGCGCGCGCTGGGATCGATGGTCAGCATGCGCGCGGCAACGCGGCTGAACAGCGGAGTCGGCAGGCGCAGGATATGAGGGGTCATCCACGCGGGCAGCGGCGTGGTTGAGGCAACCGGATGGCCCGCCGCCTTCAAAACGGTCAGAGCCTCAGACATTTGATCAGCCATCAAACGACGCCAATTGCGATCCATCAGTTGGTTCACCAGCGTCAGGCCGGACAACGCGTTCAGGGCATTGTTGAGATTGATCACCAGTTTGCCCCATTGCACAGCTTCTATCTGATCACTGGCGGTGACCGGCAGGTCTGGGCTGCTGAGTTGCCCGGCCAGATCACCGGGTCCAGCCTGAATCACGATCTCGCCCGATGTGGCCCGGTGGTAAGTGCCCGGGTCCGTTGGGACCACGTTGAACGGCACCATACCGGCCCGAACGTCGTGATCGGGCAGGATCGAACGCAGGGTCCGGGCGTTCTCCATCCCGTTTTGCCACGACAGGACCGTTGCATGTGCAGGCGCGTGCAATTTGATCAACTCGGCCATCTCAGCAGTCGCGCCCGATTTCACGGTCACAATCACCAGATCGGCAAATCTAAGGCAGGCAGCATCCTCCGAAAGGATCATCGAGCTGGCAGGAACCGTGCGACGCAGTCCTGAATAGTCAGTGATGGTCAGACCCTGCTGCCGGATCGGCCCCAACACACGGGCACGCCCTAGGAGGGTCACCTCGTGCCCGGCAGCGGCCAGCAATGCCCCGCAATAGCACCCGATACTACCCGCACCCGCGATGACAAGCTTCATGGAAGTTTTCCTTGCTGTTGAGGGCTGGGTTGTTGCCATAGACATGGGTCTTCAAACAACTCCGTTAATGCCTTGCAAACAGGCGACAATAGCCCGCGACGCGGGCTATTGCGATTAAGACTCAAGCTCGTCCCATCTGAACGCATCCTGATCGGCCTTTACGCGCCCCAGAGAGGGCAGCATGAAATGGCTTCCCAATACGATGCAATTTGCCTCAGACGCGGTCTCCAACAGGTGCCTGCGAGAGGATTTTGCCAGATCCATGTCGGCGTCATAGATGAAGTGCCAATCAGGATGCCAGCATTGAGCCGTTGAATGCAGTGCATCGCCGGTCACTATGGCTTCCTGGCCTTTGCTTTTGATCTGAACGGAAACGTGGCCAGGTGTGTGGCCCGGCGTGGGTATCAACGATACTTCGTCGCCCAGCTTGTGACCGGGCTGGACGATGTCGGCCTGCGCCGCTTCGACAACGGGCAATACGCTTTCCAAATAGAGATCGCCGTTGCCCTGTCGCTGCATCTCTTCATCAGCGGCGGGTAGGATGTAGCGTGCATTTGGGAATGTCGGGACCCATCGACCGTCTTCAAGTTTGGTATTCCAACCTACATGGTCGGCGTGAAGATGCGTACAGAGCACGTAGTCGATATCCTCAAACGTCACGCCCGCCGCAGTGAGCGCAGCCACGAACCGCGTACCGGATCTTTTGTGCCAATCCGCATATTTCGGGATGGTTTTGTCATTTCCCACACAGCTATCAACAAGGATGTTGTGATCCGGTGTCTTCAACAGAAAACCTTGGACGGGCAAAATAAGCCGTCCCGATTGGGGGCACACGCCGCCTGGAACGCGCTTTTCAATTGTCGCCGCAACGTCGGGCCCTGCGTTGGGGTACAGTTCCTCCGGCAGCAAAAACGGGCCGTTGATTTCCAGGATTCTCCAGACCTCGACATCACCAATCTTACACAGCACAGCATTTCGTCCTTGTGACCAGAAAACAACCGAACCAAAGCTATCAGCCCCGACGTATCTTGCAACGGGGATTTCCGGTCGAGTGTTCGCTTAACAGTCGAAACCTTCGATCCCGTATCCGAGATCGTCTTTGGAATTGACGGTTCGGCGTTTAGCGCGCCCGTCTTGGCTTTGTGCGTTCAAGCTCTGGCGAGATCGGGATGAATTCCTGATCGTCGCCGGGCGGCAGGTGGAACGCTCCGTTGGCCCAGTCAGCGGTTTTCCACTCTCGGGTGGCGGTTTCGATCTTTTCTTTTGAGGATGAGACGAAGTTCCACCAGATGTAGCGATCTTCGTTCAGTGTCGCGCCGCCCAAGAGCATCAGGCGCGCACCCGTGGGCCCCGCCTTGACCGAGAGTTTGTCGCCCGGCCGGAACACCATCATGCGACCGGCGTCAAACACATCGCCCGCAATATCGACCGAGCCTTCGGTCACATAGACCCCGCGATCCTCGTGATCATCTGGCAAAGGAAACGATGCAGCCGGGTCCAGTTGCACGTCGAGATAGAACGTGTCGGACAGCATGGTCACCGGGCTGTTCTCACCATAGGCCGAGCCCAAAATCAGCCTTGCGCTGACGCCCGTGTCCCGAATATGGGGCAGCGCGCCCTGCTTGTGGTGTTCGAAATCGGGGGCCATATCCTCATGCGCTTCGGGCAGGGCAATCCACGTCTGGATGCCAAACAGGCTGTGCCTTTTGCCACGCGTTTCGTCACTTGTACGTTCAGAATGGGTGACACCGCGCCCGGCGACCATCCAGTTGACCTCACCCGGGTAGATCATCTGATGGGTGCCAAGGCTATCGCGATGTTCGAACTCGCCCTGATATAGGTAGGTAACAGTGCCCAGCCCGATATGGGGGTGCGGGCGGACATCGATGCCGCCTTCGGTGATGAATTCGGCGGGCCCCATTTGGTCGAAAAAGATAAACGGACCAACCAGTTGGCGGTTGACCGAAGGCAATGCGCGGCGCACTTCGAAGCCGCCCAGATCGCGGGCACGTGGAATGATCAGGGTGTCGAGTGCCGAATTCTCGGACGTACAATCCGGGTTGTGGGTCGGGTTCCAACTCATGCCTGCTCTCCCTCAGGTGTCGACGGGCCGAAACGGCGCATCGTTCGATCATGCATGAGATATTGCCGATCAACGGCAAGTAAAGCGCAATTTTGCACAATCAAAATGCGATGCGGGCCGCGCTAGCGAGGCCAGAGCTGCGGAAAAAACGAGCCGGCAATCCGATCGCCTTCGCGATAGCCTGCGGCTTCGAATTGTGCACGCTCATCTTTGGCCCAATCACCGCGATAGCGGATCATGCCATCGGGTGCCGTCATGCGCAGGGTGAACCGGCGCACGGTTTCGGATGGGGTGGTTGAAGACAACCCTCCATGCAGGGTGCGCATGTCGAAAAAGATGCAGTCGCCAAGGTCCATATCCCATTGCAGCAGGTCATAGGCCGTTGGGTCAGCGTTGATATCGGGGGGCGGATGATAGGTTTGGCCCGCGACTTCGGTCGGTTCATAGCTGGGATGCCCATCGGCAAAGCGCACCCGCATGAACAGCTTTTCCCACAGATGTGATCCTTTCACAAAGGCAATGCCGTTGTCCTTGCTCACCGGTTCCAGCGGCAGCCAAAGGACACACATCGTGCCTTCAAAATCGAAATAGGACAGATCCTGATGGAAGGGCGGGCGCGATGTTGAACCGGCTTCGCGCAGGAACCAGTTATCCATCACAAGATTGACCGAAGGGGCGGTTAGCAACTGCGCAGCAAGTGGCGCGCATGGGGACTTCCGGACAAACTCTTCAAATTGCGGGATCTTGTTCCAGGCCCAGTAATCTTCGAAATAGGCCGGAGCATTAGGGTCTTTGGTGTGGCGCGTGAAATTGTCAGTCGGTGTTGCAAGATCAGCGTCGATACCTTCGCGCAGCAGGGACAACCAGTCGGAGGTAAACCTGGAGCGCAGCACGACCGCACCATCGCGCCGGAACGCAGCGATGTCTTCGTCTGAGATTGAGGCTGGAGAAGTCATACGGCACCCTTTCCGGTGTGTTCACTTGGGTGGTGGTGAGGATTGCATCGCACAGGCAGACCGTCAAAGAAATTCAAGCCACCCGCCCTGCCCCGCGATCATCGGGGCAAAGGCTAGATAGCCCACAACCGGTTCAGGCTCGGAAAAGGTAACCATCGCACTATTATTTGTTTCTGGATGTACCTGCTCCTATCTTAAGGGTCAGGGTCGTCACGCATTACAGGAGATTTCTATGTCTGGTGCTCCAATTACTCGTCGTTCTTTGATCGCCGCCGGAGGGGCTGTGTTGACATCGGGTTTGCTGCTTCCCGCGCATGCGTCGGGTCTGGCCCCGACGCCATCGATGCGGGGTGGGTCCAACAACTATCGCCCCGGCGCACCCATCGTGGACCGGATCGGCGGTGGCGGATTCTGGATGACAGGAACCGTCCGGCGCGCCGGAGATGGCGCACCATTGTCAGGACAGCGCATTCAGATTTGGGCACATACGACCGAAGGGTATGAGCGCGACCCGCAGAGCCATGGCGCAACCCTAACCGACGCAAACGGAGAATTCCGGCTTGAGATGCCGCAGATCGTGCCGGCCTTTGGTCAACCGCACGGGCATCTGGCCTATGACAGCGCAGAGTACGAAACTGTGTTCTTGCGCCCGGTTATGTCGAGTTCCAAAGACAAAACACTGAGTGCGCATTTCGTGCTGCAACCGGCCTGACCGCAGCGGACGAATTTCGGTGAGCCGGACGCGTACGACTCTGATTTGGGGGGCTTTTGCAATTGTCGCCGTGGTGCCAATTGCCGCCGCAGCATACAGCCCGTTTCTGGCATGGCGGTCACCGGTGTACATAGCGGCCGGGTTTGCCGGGATCATCGGTATGGTTCTGTTGCTGATGCAGCCTTTGCTGGCGGGCGGATACCTGCCAGGACTGTCGGCATACCACAGCCACTACATTCACCGATGGGTCGGAGCAGCTTTGGTTACCGCGATCATTTGCCATGTGGCCGGTCTGTGGGTCACCAGCCCGCCGGATATGGTCGACGCGCTTTTGTTTGTCTCACCCACCCCGTTTTCGGCGTGGGGTGTTGTCGCCATGTGGGCGTTGTTCGCAGCAGCACTTTTAGCGCTTTTACGTCGTCGGTTGCATTTGCGATTTCGGACGTGGCGGCTGGGTCATACGACATTGACCAGCGTCACCGTTCTGGGCAGCGTGGTGCATGCGATGCTGATTGAAGGAACCATGGAGATTATGACCAAGACAGCCCTGTGCGTATTGGTCTTGTCGGCGAGCATTAAGACGCTCGCCGACCTGCGCGTCTGGGTGATCAGAACACGCCGGTTCGATTAAACACCCAAGCACCAGCGCATCACAGCCTTCTGGGCGTGCAGGCGGTTTTCGGCCTCGTCGAAAATGACCGAGTTGGGGCCGTCCATAATTTCGGAGGTCGCCTCTTCCTCGCGGTGGGCCGGCAGGCAATGCATGAACAGCGCATCAGGTTTGGCGTGGCTCATCAGTTCCGCATTGACCTGATAGGGGCGCAGCATGTTGTGGCGACGTTCTTTGGCGGATTGGGAATCATGCATTGAAACCCAGGTGTCGGCGACCACCAGATCCGCGCCTTCGACCGCCTTGTGCGGATCGCGTTCAACAACAATCTTTGAGCCCTTCTGACGGGCAAGACCGATGAATTCTTCCTCGGGATCAAGCTGCGACGGTCCGGTAAAGGTCAAATCAAACCCAAACTGACCTGCGGCGTGCAGGAACGAGGCACAGACATTGTTGCCGTCGCCGGTCCAGACGACTTTTTTACCCGCAATCGGTCCCCGATGTTCCTCAAACGTCAGCACGTCGGCCATGATCTGGCAGGGATGCGTGCGGTCAGTCAGGCCGTTGATCACGGGCACATCAGAGTATTCCGACATCTCGGTCAGGATGGTTTCATCAAAGGTCCGGATCATGATCATATCGACATAGCGCGACAACACACGCGCCGTATCAGCGATGGTTTCGCCATGGCCCAGCTGCATATCCTTACCCGACAGCACCATGGTTTGACCGCCCATCTGGCGCACACCCACATCAAACGAGACGCGGGTCCGGGTCGACGGCTTCTCAAAGATCAGAGCCACCATGCGACCGTCCAGAGGTTGTTCGTCATCAGGTGCGGCTTTGGGGCGACCAAGGCGGGCCCGTTTCATCGCACCAGCCTGATCAATCATAGTCCGCAATTCTGCAGCGTCTGTTTTGTGAATATCGAGAAAGTGGTTCATATTCTGTCACTTTTGTCTATCGACGGCCGGGGGCGCAGCCCCCGGGCCCCCGGAGTACTTCAGAAAAGGTGAAGATCAGGCGATTTCGAGAGTGGCCTCGACCTGAGTCGCGGCTTTGTCGAGGCGGATCACAGCTTGCGCGATGTCATCTTCGGTTAGTGTCAGCGGCGGCAGCAAGCGGATCACGTTGTCGGCCGCAGGGACGACGATGACCTGATTGTCATAGCCGGCGTTGACCACATCCAGGTTGGGTGCCTTGCATTTGAGACCCAGCATAAGGCCCGCACCGCGGACCTCTTCGAACACCTCGGGGTGATCCGCAATCAGGCCTTCGAGTTTTTGGCGGAACAAGCCCGCTTTGCGGTTCACACCTTCGAGGAAAGCAGGTGTCGCGACCTGATCCAGCACGGCGCTGCCCACGGCACAACCCAATGGATTGCCGCCATAGGTCGAGCCGTGAGTGCCTGCGGTCATTCCGCTGGCGGCGTCTTCGGTAGCCAGCACTGCACCGAGCGGGAACCCTCCGCCGATGCCTTTGGCAACCATCATGATATCTGGTGTGATGCCGGCCCATTCATGAGCAAACAGCTTGCCTGTCCGACCAACACCGCATTGCACCTCGTCGAGGATCAGCAACAGTCCGTTATCATCACAAATCTGGCGCAGGGCTTTGAGTTCGGCGTCAGGGACGGGGCGAATGCCGCCTTCGCCTTGGATGGGTTCGATCAGGATTGCGGCGGTTTGGTCGGTGATGGCGTTGGTGACGCCATCAAGGTCACCAAAGGCCAGATGGACAAAACCTGGCAACAGAGGGCCGAACCCCTTGGTCATCTTCTCGGACCCGGCGGCGGCGATACCGGCTGAGGAGCGGCCGTGAAACGAGCCGTCAAAGGTGATGATCTCGACCCGCTCGGGCTGGTCCTTGTCATAGAAATACTTGCGGGCCATTTTCACAGCCAGTTCGCAGGTTTCCGTACCCGAGTTGGTAAAGAATACAGTGTCGGCAAAGGTGTGTTCCACCAACTTATCGGCCAGCGCCTGTTGCTGCGGGATGTTGTACAGGTTCGACACATGCCATAGCGCATGCGCCTGTTCCGTCAGCGCCGCGACCAACGCCGGATGCGCATGACCCAGCGCGTTCACCGCGATGCCGGCGCCGAGGTCCAGAAAACGTCGGCCGTCTGCTTCGGTCAGCCAGGCGCCTTCGCCCTTCACAAATGTCAGGGGCGCGCGGTTGTAGGTCGGCAGAACGGACGGGATCATCGGATCATCCTTTTCAGGTAGGTTTGACCTCGTGACTGATACACTGAGGCCGGGTTCGTCAACTGATTTGGTGGAGTTTGCGCCAATTGGGCGGCGCAAATGGATCAAACGGGCCGGTTACGCGGCAAAGCGTCGGCGTCGGAGGCGCAGGATATATGCGAGTTTGATCATGCAGGCCGTATAGCGGGGTGCGCACAATCTGGAAACCCCGAATTTTGATTAATGCAAATAAACGGCTGAGGCGTCGCGGCGCATGTTTTTCGGCTTGCCATTTGCAACGCACTGCCGCACCGCTTGCGCATGTTTGTTCCAAAAAGCCATAATCCGCCCCTTGCCGCATTGCTCATCTTTGTTGCCAGTGCGTTTCTGGCCAGCACCACGCTCTTGGCCAAAGCATTGGGAACGGACACATTAGGCCCGCCATTGCATCCGATGCAAATCAGCCATGGCCGTTTCATGTTTGCGTTTTTGGTGATCCTCTGCGCGGTTGCGGTACTGCGCCCAACGCTACGGCGCCCACATTGGGGGCTGCATATCGGGCGGACAAGTTTTGGCTGGCTGGGCATTACGCTGATTTTTGCCTCGGTAGCGTTCATTCCGATGGCGGATGCCACAGCGATCTCTTTTCTGAACCCGGTTTTTGCGATGCTACTGGCTATCCCGCTGCTGAAAGAGGGGGTTGGCCCTTGGCGATGGCTGGCCGCAGCCGTGGCCCTAGCCGGTGCGCTTATCTTGCTGAGACCGACACCAGACAGCTTTCAGCCCGCGGCGCTGCTGGCGCTGACGGCTGCGGTGGTGATTGGGATGGAGCTGATTTTTATCAAAAAGCTGTCGGGCCGGGAAATCCCGATCCAGATCCTGCTGGTCAATAACGCGATGGGGTTGGCTATTGCCACCGTCGCAGTGAATTTCGTATTTCAGATGCCAACGCCCGCTCAATGGGCAGCGCTGGCGGGTATCGGGGTGCTGATGGCCTGCGCGCAGGCCTGTTTCGTCAACGGCATGGCGCGAGCAGATGCGTCCTTTGTCGCACCGATCAGCTATGCAACGCTGATCTTTGCGGCGCTTTATGATTTTGTTATTTTCAGCGTAATCCCGGATATCATTAGCTTCGTGGGGTCAGCGATTATTCTGGCCGGCGGCCTGATCCTCGTTTGGCGTGAGGCCCGCATAAGATAGCGGACGGTTGGCCAGGTCCGAAAGCGTCTAGGCCTTGAGCCGGTAGCCAGTGCGCAGCATCTGCCACGTGACAGCGCATACAAAAATGGTGGCACCGCTGCAGACTGCAAATCCCAGCAAAGGTGCGCTGTCAGAAACACCGATCATTCCATAGCGCAATCCGTCGATCAGATAGAAAACCGGGTTTGCGTGGCTGATCCGGTTCAACAGCGGCGGCAGGGCCTCGACCGAGTAAAACGTGCCGGAGAGGAAGGCCAAGGGGGTGACGATGAAATTGGTGATCGCTGCCATCTGGTCAAACTTGTTGGCAAAGATTCCTGCAAATAGCCCAAGCGCGCCCATGAATGCACCGCCCAAAATGACAAAGATCAGCGCGATCAAGGGGTGTTGCGGCACCACTCCAAGAACCAACGCCAAAGCGATGGCCACGACGCAGGCGATCAGCACGCCGCGCGCAACACCACCCGCCAGATAGCCCAACAGGATTTCGAGTGGCGACAGAGGTGGCATCAGCGTGTCAACGATGTTGCCCTGAACCTTAGCAATCACCATGGACGACGACGTGTTAGCGAAGGCGTTCTGGATCACGGTCATCATCATGATGCCCGGGGCCAGAAAGATCAGGAATGGCACACCCATCACATCGGGTCGGCTGGGCCCGATGGCAATATTGAAAATCAACAGGAACAAACCGGCCGTCACCAAAGGCGCCATCAGGGTCTGAGTCCAGACCGACAGAAAACGCAGTGTTTCGCGCTGAGCCAGCGTATAGAGACCCATCCAGTTGACCGCGCCGAACCGACGCTCTGACTGATCGGTAAGAATCTGCATCTTCTGCCCCCAAACTGATTCGAAGACTGCTTGTAACTCGGGCCGCAGTGTTTAGAATAGGGGGCTGAGACGAATTCCGAAGGCGGCCCGAATCCGGGGCCGCTTTCCCGCTTTTGAAAGGCAACCGATGTCCTGGACTGACGAGCGCGTAGAACTGCTGAAGAAAATGTGGGGCGAGGGCCAGTCGGCCAGCCAGATCGCCAAGGAACTGGGCGGTGTGACCCGCAATGCGGTGATCGGCAAAGTGCACCGTCTGGGCCTGTCGAACCGGGCCACCGGCGCAAGCCCGGCCAAGGCCGAGCCGAAAGAGAAACCGGCGCCCGCACCCAAAGCCGAGGCGAAACCAAAGCCTGCGCCCAAGACCGAACCGGCGCGGCCTGCCCCGGCGCCCGAAGCGAAACCGGCCATTCCCGCCCGCCGCCAGATCATTCCGGCCGGTCAACCCCTGCCGCCACAGCCCTCGGCCAACGAAATCAGCCCCGAAGCCTTAGCCAAGGTTAATGAGATCGAGAAAAAGGCCAAGAAGCTGACGCTGATGGAACTGACCGAGAAAACCTGCAAGTGGCCTGTCGGTGACCCGGCGACCGAGGATTTCTGGTTCTGCGGCCTGCCCGTTGAGGCCGGCAAGCCCTACTGCGAGGCGCATGTGGGCGTTGCCTTCCAACCGATGAGCTCTCGCCGCGACCGGCGGCGCTAAGGCCGATGCGCCAGGATCCGACAGCGATGGAGGATACCTGGCTGGCCCGGGCAAAACGATTGCTAGCGCTGGCCGAGACCGGCCAGCACTTCACCAAAGACCCTTTTGATCGCGAACGCTATGACGAGATTGCCCAGATGGCGCGTGCCATGCTGGCAGATTTAGGCCGTGTGCCCCTATCGCGGATCGACGGGCTGATTTCCGAACACGCGGGTGGCTATGCCACGCCCAGCATCGATATTCGCGGCGCGTTGATCAGGGATGGGCGTATCTTGCTGGTGCGCGAGCGGAGCGACGGGAAGTGGGCAATGCCGGGCGGATTCGCAGATATCGGCAGCTCTCCAGCAGAAAACATTGAACGCGAAGTTTGGGAAGAGGCCGGGCTGCGTGTCCGAGCGCGACACCTATACGCGCTGCGGCATAAGGCGCGGCATCCCTATCCGGCAGATGCGCGGGATTTTTTTAAGCTATTCTTTCTATGTGACGAAGTGGGCGCAGATGTCCCGCAAACCGGGACGGAAACAAGCGAAGTTGCGTTTTTTGCACCCGACGCGTTGCCGGACTTATCACTAACGCGAAACTTGGCACGTGATATTGAAGCTGCGCTCGAAGCGCAGCGATCAGTACCAGTTGAAACCTGCTTTGATTGATCGCATCCTGAAACCCAAAGTGCTGTTCTGCGCCTATGCAGCTTTGATCGTCGCGGCCTATATGCAGCCGCTGGATCGATCGTTGTTCACCCCTAATCTGGTTGGGAATACCCCTCCACCTTTTTTCGTTGGATTGTATCTTGCAACTTGGGTCGCACCGAGCCTGCCCGCGCTTATTGCCCTCCTGACCCAAGTTGGGTTGCGTCAGATTCCGTCGGTTTTCGCAAAGTTATTCACTTTTCTATTGGTTGCCGCTGGCCTCTGTTTGACGCTTGCTGCTGGAGTCTTTTCACTGTTTTCGGACACGCAGATATTGCATGGCCTAACCCTGACCATTGCCGTCGCCTCCAGCATACTTATTTGGTCAGGGGACGATGGAAAGCCCCGGCCTTCACGTGTGGCGAAACTCGGGATATCGGTGTCGACAATCGCCGCGCTCTGGAGCCTTATGACCGTTCCGATGATCCTAGGCCAGGCACGTTTTATTGCCGATGGATCGACATACTGCATTGCCCATCATTCGCGGAATTCCCCGGTCGAAACACTGCACGAACTGCGTGGATTCTCATTTTATACTGAGAAGACCGGTTGCAAATCCACGTCGGAATGGTTCTTTCACGGTCTGATGATTGTCGATCACCTCGAAGGTCAGAAGATCTACAACTGGTCTCCCAGAAGATGGCGGTTCGATCTAGTAGCTCGCCCGAACTTACTATTCGAACCTGTCAGTAACGTCTGCGTTCCAAATTGATTTCTACTGCGCCGGGTGCGACGGCAGATCCGGCATTGGGACCCAACGGGGCAATTCATCGGGTGAGACCGAAACATGCAGCTTTTCTGAACGGTCCCGACCCATTTTTCGGTGTTTGCGCAGCAGGAAAATCTTGCCCCAGCCCCGCCAAGTTCCAACGGAAGGTGCGGCTGCCGAGGTTGGAAAGCGGTCGCGCCAGCCTTCGGGCAGCGGAAGGCCATGCCGTTCCGCCTTGTCCAGCATCCAGATCAGCGAAATGTTGCTGAGCGGGCGGGCGTTTTCGAACCCGTTCAATTGCCCACCGACATCGCCATGGGTCCCACGAAACCAGACCTGTTCGACATGGCCCTGGAAATCCGGCGTACAAGTCCAAAGCACTGGCTCGTAAACCTCGCGGGTCTCATCCAGCGCCATGGCGTGATACCCGTGACGCGTCGCAGGGCCCAGTTGGTGGTTGTGAAAGGCATGGCGTCCCTCGGCCCAACGCCACAGCAGCGGCAGGCGAAGGCCAAGCGCTTTGACCGTATCCCAGACACCAACCATCTCGATCGCCACATCCTCATGGCAGAACCGACGACGGAATTCGACAGCCGCCGCGCTGCCCGTGTTGCATTCATAGTGCCGGTAAGCCTGCTTGATGTTGCGTTCTGTCGCGTGGTCAGCCTTGAGCAAACCAATCATGTCGATGACGCCAGCCAAACTACGAACACCATAAGCCCCACGAGAATAGCCGAAGAAGTAAATCCGGTCGCCGGGTTTGTAGCGGGAGGCCAGATAGCCATAGGCGCGGCGGATCTGTCGGTTGATTCCCCGCCCCATCATTACATCGAGCGAGGATTTCCAGCTTTCCCACTGCACCCCGGACTCGTAGAAAACCGAAACCTTGCTGCCCATCTCACAACTCAGCCGCAGGGTTTGACCGGCATGTGTTTCAAAGCCGGGTTCGAGCGTCGACATCGTGCCATCTAGGATGATCACATGGCTGACCGGTTCGCGATGCCGGGTCTCGGGTGAATGCTCGGACCGCAGGGGCCGCCCAAGCCATCCCAGAACCTTTCTACTTAGCCGAGACAGAACCATTATTCAGCAATTCCCATACTTTGTGTGGTGTAAAAGGCATGTCCGCCTGTCGCACCCCAAAATCCCAGAGCGCATCCTGAACCGCATTTGCCACCGCAGCCAACGCACCGACGGTCCCGGCCTCACCACAGCCTTTCATTCCCATCGGATTCGAGGTCGACGGAACCGGTGCCGAGGTAAACTTAATCATGGGTACGTCGGCAGCGCGGGGCAAGGCGTAATCCATGAACGAAGCCGTGAGCAGTTGTCCATCTGCATCATGCACAACCCGTTCCTGCAAGGCCTGACCGATGCCCTGAACCACCCCGCCATGGACCTGCCCTTCGGCCAGCATTGGATTGATAAGATTGCCAAAATCATCCACGACGATATATCGATCCACTGCCACCTCACCGGTGTAAGAATCAATCACGACTTCGGCAACATGTGCCCCGTTCGGATAGCTGCGCGCATCCAGGTTCGCGCGCGCCTCGTGCTGCAGCAGGTCGGTACGGCCATCGGCGCGCGCCATATCGGCGGCTTCGGTCAAGGTGGGCGTCAGGTTTGATCCAGACGCGCGAAAGGTCTCATGGTCGAAGGTCATATCATTTTCCTCGACCCCCATCTTATCCGCAAGGTAGGGCATGAATGCGGCAATCATTTTGTCGATTGTCACTAGCGTCGCAGTACTTTGAACCGTCACCGAACGGGATCCACCCGTACCGCCGCCATGTGTCAGCCGATCACTGTCACCCTGCACGATGGTGATCCGATCGACGGGTATGCCGGTCTGGTCGGACAGGAACTGGGCATAGACCGTTTCATGGCCCTGCCCGTTCGATTGTGTCCCGACACACAGGTTCACCGTTCCATCCTCACAAAACTCCACTTTGGCGTTTTCAGAAGGATCTCCCAAAATACTTTCGATATAGTAACACAGGCCCTGCCCGCGGATCAGGCCACGCTCGGCGTCTTCGGCTTTGCGAGCCTGGAATCCTTGTGTCTGATCCCCAGCAAGGCCAAGAACCATGTCAAAGTCACCCACATCGTAGGTTTCGTCTGTCGCCGTTTTGTAAGGGAAGGCGTCGGGTCTGATGAAATTCTTACGCCGCAACTTCCATGGATCGACATCCAGTTCGCGCGCCGCCCGGTCAATCACGCGTTCCAGGACATAGATCGCCTCGGGCCGACCCGCGCCCCGATAGGCATCGACCTGTGTGGTGTTGGTGTAAATCCCTTCAACGCGCAAATAGGTGGTCTGGACGTCGTAAACACCCATCAGAACCTTGCTGAACAGGTTGGTCTGGATCGCCTGCCCAAAATGGCTATTATATGCGCCCAAGTTGCATTTGCTGTGAACCCGGTAGGCCGTGATCTTGTGGTCTTCGTCAAACGCCAGCTCGGCTAGCGAGGTCAGATCGCGACCATGATGGTCGGACAGCATCGCCTCGGACCGATCCGACATCCAGTGAACGGGTTGGCCGAGTTCCATCGCTGCAACGGCGACCGAGAAGTATTCGGGATACGGCATCACCTTCATGCCAAACCCGCCGCCAACATCAGGGGTCGTGACCCGGATGTCTTCGAGATCAATCCCCAACTTCTGGGACAGTTGCGCCCGCATCGCCCAGACACCTTGCCCGCCGTAGGCAAAGTGCAATCGCCCATCTGCCCAATTGGCCTGACAGCCACGCGGTTCGATCGAGTTGATGATCACCCGGTTGTCCAACACGTTCAGCGCCACGGTATGGGCAGCCGATTGAAATGCTGCCTCGGTCGCAGCCTCATCACCCATGCCCCAGTCAAAGGCGCGATTATCGGGAGCCTCGCGATGCAAAGGTTCCCCGCCTGCTGCCAGATCGAGTTTGGCGGGCAGGTCTTGTGTGTCCATCCAGATCTGTTCCACCGCATCCTGCGCCTGAACTTGCGTTTCAGCGATCACCACGGCCACAGGTTCGCCCACGAACCGAACACGTTTGTCGGCCAGCATATGGCGTTGGGGGGCCGCCGCTTTTGTTCCGTCGCGGTTGTCGACAATAGCGGCATTCAAAACCGTATCGATGCCGGCCTCAACCAGATCCTCCAGCGTCATGACCAGCCGCACACCGTCTGCAGCACGTGCAGCATCGAGATCCAGAGAGGTGATTTCGCCATGAGCCACTGTGCTGCGAAAAAAGGCCGCGAACAGAGCATCTTCCGGCACATCGTCATCCATATAGTGGCCTTGCCCGGTCAGAAACCGTTGATCTTCGGTCCGTTTTACAGGTTGGCTTTTACCGAATTTCTCCACGGGGCACCCCTTCTGCACGATCTTTGGGCGAGCCTAGCCCGCGCGATTGGGATGTCCAGACGCAGGCCGGGAAATTCGTTTCCCTAGGCATCCAGTTGGGCTAGCCTGAGCCCTATGACCTGGACACATGATACCGTTTTCCCGTTCACCGCCCCCCTGACCACGGGGATTGAGACCACCCATGACGTTTACGTTGGCGGCGAAGGTCCCCCCATCATGATCCTGCAGGAATTGCCGGGGATCGGCACCGAGACGCTTGAACTTGCGCAGCGACTGAATGCGTCCGGTTTTCGGGTGTATCTGCCACATCTGTTTGGCACCTTTGGCAAAACAGAAACCGCAAAGAACTTTGCCCGCCTGTTTTGCGTCCGGCGTGAGATCAATATGTTTCTGAAAGGTCGCGAAAGCCCGATATCAGGATGGATGCGGGCGCTGACCCGCGACATCCGAGATCACGAAGGCAGCAAGGGTGTGGGCGTTATCGGCATGTGTCTGACGGGCAGTTTCGCCCTGACCCTGATGGCCGAGGATGCGGTGCTGGGTGGCGTGGCCAGCCAGCCTGCATTGCCGCTACTAGGCGGTGACAAGCTGCATATGAGCAAACATGACATCGGTGAAGCCTCGTCAGGCATGACCGCGAAAGGTCCCGCCCTGGCCATGCGATATGCCGAAGACAAGATGTCGCCTCAGCGGTTGATGCATGCGTTGGAAAACGCGTTTGGTGGGCTGGTGCAAACGGTCGAATTCCCCGGAAAGGGTCATTCCCTGTTGACGCTGCATTTCCACGAACCGGCCTATCAGAAGGTCGACACGTATTTCAAAGCGCGCTTTGGGATGACCTGAGCGCATAGTCGCCCTTCCCCTTCCCGCAACCATTCGCTATTGCAGGCGCTGACCCGAATTTGTTGACGCAGGACGCATCCTATGGCGATGGAAAAGACATTCAACGCGGCTGACGCCGAGGCCCGTATCTATAAGGCCTGGGAACAGGCCGGAGCCTTCAAGGCAGGCGCGAACCGCTCACGCGACGAAAGCTTTACCATCATGATCCCGCCGCCCAATGTGACGGGCGCATTGCATGTGGGGCACGCGTTCAACAACACGCTTCAGGATGTTCTCATCCGCTGGCACCGGATGCGCGGGTTCGACACGCTGTGGCAGCCCGGTCAGGACCATGCGGGCATCGCCACGCAGATGCAGGTGGAAAAGATGCTGGCGGCGCAAGGCAACGAAGGTCGGCGGGAACTTGGGCGCGAGAAATTCCTTGAGAAAGTCTGGGAATGGAAGGGCGAATACGGCGGCACGATCATCGAACAGCTCAAGCGTCTTGGCGCCAGCTGCGACTGGTCGCGCAACGCCTTTACCATGGCGGGCGCGCCGGGTGACCCGCGCACAGGCCACGAGAACTCGGCGAACTTCCATGACGCGGTGATCAAGGTTTTCGTCGAGATGTACGAAAAAGGCCTGATCTATCGTGGCAAACGGCTGGTCAATTGGGACCCGCATTTCGAGACCGCGATCTCGGACCTTGAGGTCGAGAATATCGAAGTCGCCGGGCATATGTGGCACTTCAAGTACCCCTTGGCCGGTGGTGAGACATATGAGTATTTGGAAAAAGATGAAGATGGGAATGTGATTTTCCGTGAAGAGCGGGATTATATCTCTATCGCCACCACGCGGCCAGAGACCATGCTGGGTGACGGTGCGGTTGCGGTTCATCCGTCAGATGAGCGATATGCGCCAATCATCGGGAAACTGTGTGAAATTCCGGTTGGCCCGAAAGAGCATCGCCGACAGATTCCGATCATCACGGATGACTATCCCGACCCCGATTTTGGTTCGGGCGCGGTGAAGATCACCGGCGCGCATGACTTCAACGACAACATGGTCGCCAAGCGCGGCGGTATTCCGATGTACCGCCTGATGGACACGCGCGGCGCGATGCGGGCTGATGGCGCGCCTTACGCCGAAGAGGCCGGCAAGGCGCAGGAATATGCCCGTGGTAAGGACTTCACCGAAAACGAAATCGACGCGATCAACCTGATCCCCGATCACCTGCGCGGCCTCGACCGGTTTGAGGCGCGTGCCAAGGTTGTCGAAGAGATCACCGCTGACGGTCTGGCCGTTATGACCCGCGCCGACAACCCGGTCCTGGGCATCAAGCTGGGCGAAGATGACAACCCTGCGGCTCTGGTCCCGCTGGTTGAGAGCAAGCCGATTATGCAGCCCTTTGGCGACCGCTCGAAAGTGGTGATCGAACCGATGTTCACCGACCAGTGGTTCGTGGATGCCGAAGAGGTCGTTGGCCCTGCTCTGGACGCGGTCAAGGACGGTACGGTCAAGATCATCCCCGAGTCGGGCGAGAAGACCTATTACCACTGGCTGGAAAATATCGAGCCCTGGTGCATTTCGCGTCAGCTGTGGTGGGGGCATCAGATACCTGTTTGGTATCTTCTGGGAACTGGTGAAAACGCTGACCCGAAACCATTCTGCGCTGCAAGTTTTGATGAATTAAGTGCGCGTTTGAAGCAGGAGTTTGGTTGTGACGAAGTGGTTGAGATCACAATCAACCCAGAGCAATTTGAACGTAGCGATTATGTCGCGCCAATGGACGTTCATCACGGAAACTGGGCGACAATCAACGAGGATTTTACTCCGAACGGAGTAAAGAAACTCCTAGTTTACCGCGACCCCGACGTCCTCGACACATGGTTCTCCTCCGGCCTCTGGCCGATCGGCACGCTGGGCTGGCCCGAGCAGACCGAGGAATTGGAACGCTATTTCCCCACGGACGTTCTGATCACCGGCTTCGACATCCTGTTCTTCTGGGTCGCCCGGATGATGATGATGCAGCTGGCCGTGGTCGATCAGATCCCGTTCCACACCGTCTACCTGCACCAGCTCGTCCGCGACGAGAAGGGCAAGAAGATGTCCAAGACCACCGGCAACGTCATCGACCCGCTGGAAATTGTGGACGAATTCGGCGCCGACGCGCTGCGCTTTACCAACGCTTCGATGGCGGCGATTGGCGGCGTGCTGAAACTGTCCCGCGAGCGCATCACCGGCTATCGTAATTTCGGCACCAAGCTGTGGAACGCCGTCCGCTTTGCCGAGATGAACGAAGTCTTCACTGACGCGGTGCCACAACTGGACGTGACCGACTTGAAACCCAAGGCCGCCGTCAACCGCTGGATCATCGGCGAAACCGCCCGCGTGCGGGCTGAGGTCGACGCCGCGCTGGAAAGCTATCGCTTCAATGACGCGGCCAACGGGCTTTACGCCTTTGTCTGGGGCAAGGTCTGCGACTGGTATGTGGAGCTGTCGAAACCGCTGCTGCAAGGCGATGATGCCGAGGCACAGGCCGAGACCCGCGCCACCATGCGCTGGGTTCTGGATCAGTGCATGGTCCTGCTGCACCCAATCATGCCCTTTATCACCGAGGAACTCTGGGGCCTGACCGGCGACCGTGCCAAGATGGTCGTTCACGCCGACTGGCCGACCTACACGGCCGCCGACCTGATCGACACCGACGCAGATCGTGAAATGAACTGGGTGATCTCAGTGATCGAAAACACCCGCTCGGCCCGCGCGCAGATGCGGGTTCCCGCTGGCCTCTATGTGCCGATGCTGGTGACCGAGATCGACGGCAATGGCCAAGCCGCTTGGGACCGCAACGAAGCGCTGATCAAACGACTTGCGCGGATCGATAGTCTGACAAAAGCAGATGAATTGCCCAAAGGCACCATTTCGATCGCCGCCCCCGGTGCAAGCTTCGGCCTCCCGCTGGCAGATATCATCGATATCAGTGCCGAAAAAGAACGGCTGGAAAAAGCCAAGGGCAAACTGGCCAAAGAACTCGGCGGGCTGCGCGGTCGCCTGAACAACCCGAAGTTCGTGGCCTCCGCCCCGGAAGAAGTTGTGGCGGAAGCCAAAGCCAACCTTGCCGCGCGCGAGGAAGAAGAGGCAAAGCTGAACGAAGCGCTGGCCCATCTGGCTGAAATCGCCTGATCTTCATCTTTTTCCAAATACTCAAATCCCAAACCCCGCCGCTTTTGCTGGCGGGGTTTTCTGTTCCCCTGACGCTTTTGACCTTGTTTCTGACAGCTTGCGATTGTTAGCAAGTGCGGGTGGCAGTTTCGAGGACGTGATGGCGCAGACTTTTCCTCCGATGCAAACCGTCTCAACCGGGCTGGTAGTGGCGGTTGTAGGCTTTTTCAGTTCCTTCCCCATTGTCCTGCAGGGGTTGGGCGCGATGGGTGCGTCACCGTCCGAAGCCGCCTCGGGCCTGATGAGTGCGGCCATTGCCATGGGTCTGGCAGCCGTCGTTCTAAGCCTTTGGTACAGGCTGCCGATCAGCGTGGCGTGGTCGACACCCGGTGTTGCCCTGTTGGCCGTCTCAGCGGCGCCAGCCGAGGGGTTCTCGGGCGCCATCGGAGCCTTCCTGTGTGCCGGTGCGCTGACAGTCATGGCCGGGCTGTGGAAGCCGTTGGGGCGGCTGGCCGCGGCAATCCCCACGACGCTGGCGCAGGCGATGCTGGCCGGGGTGCTGATGCCTCTTTGCATTCTACCTTTCAAAGCAGCGGTTGAGATACCCTGGCAGGCGCTGCCTGTGATCCTGACATGGTTCATTGCCGGACGGTTCAATCGACTATTTGCGGTTCCCGCTGCGGTCATCGCGGCAGCAATAGTTGTTATTCTCAACGCAGGGGGCGCAACGATCATGCCCGAGCGTCTGGTGGCGGCCCCGATCTGGACACCGCCGACATTCACACTGTCCTCGGCCATCGGGATCGGCGTGCCGCTGTTTATCGTTACGATGGCAACTCAGAACATCCCCGGCATCGCCGTCATGCGCAGCTTTGGCTACGCGCCGGTCACAGGCAGGCTGTTTTCAGCCGTCGGCGGAGCCAGCCTGTTATCGGCTCCGTTCGGCGCACCCGCCACCTGCCTTGCCGCGATCACCGCTGCGATGTGCTCCAATGAAGACAGCCACCCTGACCCTGCCCTGCGCTATTGGTCCGCGATCATGGGCGGTGTGTTCTACTGCCTGTTCGGCGTCTTTGCCGTGGCGATCACAGGCTTTGCCGCCCATGCCGACCCGCTGTTGATGGGAACACTGGCAGGGGTTGCGCTGATCGGTGTGTTGGCCAATTCGATCTTTGCGGCGCTGGAAGTTCCAGCAGAGCGCGAAGCCGCGATGCTGACCTTTGCGATCACCGCCTCGGGGATCACGGTGTTTGGTCTGGGGGCAGCAGTCTGGGGTCTGCTGGCCGGTGGAATTGCCTATTTGGTATCGAACCGGGTGCGGTAGTCGATTTTAGCGTTGCCCTGAACAGCCCCCTCCAACCGGAAGAGCGCTAAAGTTCTTGAGATGCAGATTGGTATTATACTCGGGGTCTGGCGGATCTTGCTGCGTTACTCGCGAGGCACAAACGCCCGGCTAGAAACAGAAACTGAATTTCCGGACGGGTCTTTTGCATTTGCGAACTGATAGCTGTCTGCCTGGTGAATTGCCCCGAACGTCAAACCTTTATGTAAGGCTTGAGCACAAAACGCCGGAACATCCATCACGTCGAACACCAGCTTAACGGCAGCCTGA
This sequence comes from Ruegeria sp. CK2, assembly GCF_056536585.1. NCBI lineage: Bacteria > Pseudomonadati > Pseudomonadota > Alphaproteobacteria > Rhodobacterales > Roseobacteraceae > Ruegeria > Ruegeria sp. CK2. The sequence continues at coordinate 59,668 of NZ_JBQFPW010000017.1, read as the reverse complement.
CCTTCGCGCGCGCCTCTGCCTGCCGGGTGCAACAGAAGATGCGCCCCGCTCGATCCGGGTTTCAACTCGATGATCCGGTCACCTTCTATCTGGCACGCTGTGTATCCAAAGTGAGTTTCGTAAAAGCGCACCATCTGATCGATACGCTTTGTGTACAAAATTAGCCGCGTGAGGGGCGGTGAATTCATTTGAACTCGGGCGTGCGGCCCTGCATCTGCGCCATCACGACCTCCATCTGATCCGGCTTACCGATCAGTTCCACCTGCTCGGCGGATTCGGCTAGTAGAACTTCGGCGCGCGGTTCAGTTTCAGCAATGTCGATCAGCCGCTTGGCGGCCCGGATGGCCGAGGGACTTTGGTTCGCAATGTTTTCGGCCAGAGCCAATGCTTCGGTTTGCGGGTCATCCGAAAGCTTGGTGACCAATCCCCAGTCTGCGGCCTGCTGTGCACCGATCGGGCGCGCCGTGTAGGTCAACAGGCGCAGCACGTCAGAGCGGACAAGGTGCGGCAGCAGAAGCATCCCACCCATATCCGGGATAATGCCCCATTTCATCTCCATCACCGCCAGTTTGCTGTCCGGATGGGCGATGCGAATATCAGCGCCCAGCGCGATTTGCAGCCCCCCGCCGTAAGCCACCCCCTTAATGGCACAGATCACCGGAACCGGGACGCGCCGCCAGACCAGCGCAAGCTCCTGCATTTCGTTGGCATCTTCGTGGCTGCGCGCCATCAGCCATTCGGTCGGGTCCTTGTGGGCCATGGACGCAAAGCTGGCCATGTCCAGCCCGGCACAAAAGCTTTTGCCTTCGCCCGATAACACCACCGCGCGGGCGTCCGAGGCGGCAACCTCTTGCCCGGCGGACAGGATCGCTTTGATCATGGCATCATCCAGCGCGTTCATCTTGTCACCACGGGTCAGTGTGACGTGGGCAATGTGGTCTTTGTATTCGACAGATACGCGCGCCATGCGGGCCTCCCAAAGCTTGTTTGTGCAATCATGCCCCAAAAGACGGGCTTGGTTCTACTGCGACGTCAGGGCATCTGGGCCACAGGCATTCGTCCGAACCAGGGCGAATCCAGCGTCATCACGTAGAACTGGTCCTCGGCGATCTTGCCGCCGGTCGTAATGCCCAACCGACCATCGGGATCTTGCAATGTCTGAAGGATGGTCCCGTCCCCGTCGAATTGCACCATCATTCCACGATGGATAGCGGCTGGCCGGACCGTCGGCCCCAGCCGCCAAATGATTTTGCGCAGAAACGGGTACGGCATCAACGCCTCGGCCGGCACACGTGGGCTGGCAAAGGCCATCCAATACGTACCATCGCCCTGAGCTTCGATATTGTCCGGATAGCCTGGCAGATTGTCGAGCAGGACCTCTTGCTGACCCGCCTTTGGACCATTGAGCCAAAGCTTATGGACACGTGCCCGGCCAGTTTCGGCGATCAACAGAAAGTCCTCTTCCGGCGACAGCGCGACACCGTTCGTATAGACAAACCCTTCGGCGATCTTTTCTGTGGTTCCATCGGGGCTATGTTTTGCGACATAGCCGGCGTTTGATTGCTCCCAAATTGTCATGACAGACGTGGGTTTTGTCCCGCCCATGGTTTCGGGATCGAACCGGTCGGATGAGTTCGAGAAATAGACCGTCCCATCCTGTGCCACGTCCAGTTGATTCGCATAGATGACCGAGGCGCCGTTGATATCCGAGACCACGGGTTCCAGCGTGCCCGGACCGCTCCAGCGCATCAGGCCCCGAAAACTGTCGGCAATATACAACGCACCGTCAGGGCCGGGTTTCAAGCCCAGTGGTCGCCCGCCCAATTGATCGATTTCAACCGGTTCTGCGCCGTCAATGCGGTAAAGGACGCCGGACAGGCTGGTGGTGTAGATGCTGCCATCTGGCAGGACAGCGATATCTTCCGGGCCGATTTCTCCGCCCGGCAAAGAGATTAGGTCCAGCCGATCCAGAGCATTGTTCTCAGCGAAATCGCCAGTGAAACCTTGCGTTTCGGGCAGCTCGTACGCGATTGGTTCAACAGGGATGGGCCAGAACAACAGATAGGCAAGGCCGATGAGAATGAGACCGATGAAATAGCGCATGAAATCCTCTTTGTTTAATTGCCTGCACACTGGCGGCGAATGTCCGGGGGTGCAAGGCTTGCCCCGCCGCCCGCCTTGCGATTAGGTGCGCGCATGACTGGTCCCCGATACACCCCGCTTGCCCAATCCCTTCCCGCAACCGCCCCTTTCGTGGGTCCTGAAACGCAGGAACGCCTGCGCGGCGCGCGCTTTGATGCGCGGCTTGGCGCCAACGAAAGTGTTTTTGGCCCATCCCCACGGGCGATCGAAGCGATGCAGCGGGCAGCAGGTGAGATCTGGATGTATGGTGACCCGGAGAATCACGATCTACGCCATGCCCTGGCGGATCATCACGAGGTCACGCCCGACCACATCGTGGTGGGCGAAGGGATCGATGGATTGCTGGGGTATCTGGTGCGTCTGGTCGTGGGTCCGGGGGATCCGGTCGTAACCTCGGACGGTGCTTACCCGACCTTCAACTATCACGTCGCAGGATTTGGCGGGATTTTGCACAAGGTTCCCTATTCCGATGACCAAGAGGACCCCACTGCGCTGATTGCCAAAGCCGCTGAGGTTGGCGCCAAACTGGTTTACCTAGCAAATCCGGACAACCCCATGGGCAGCTGGCATCGCGGGGCGGACATCGTGGCGGCGTTGGACGCTTTGCCCGAGGGCTGCCTGATGGTGCTGGACGAAGCCTATGTAGAATGCGCCCCGGACGGCACTGCGGCACCGGTCGCTGCGGATGATCTGCGCGTGATCCGAATGCGCACCTTTTCAAAAGGTTACGGTATGGCGGGTGCTCGGGTCGGTTATGCCCTTGGCGCGCCGGGCTTGATTTCGGCTTTCAATAAGGTGCGCAATCATTTCGGAATGAACCGCGCGGCACAGACAGGTGCGTTGGCGGCATTGCGCGATCAGACCTGGCTGGCCGACGTGCAGCAGAAGATCGGCCAGGCGCGTAGGCGGATTGGTAAGATTGCCGAGGAGAACGGCTTACGGCCTTTGCCTTCGGCCACCAATTTCGTTGCCATCGACTGTGGACGAGATGGGGTGTTTGCCAAGGCTGTTTTAGATGCGCTGGTCGCGCAGGGCGTCTTTGTGCGAATGCCGTTTGCGGCCCCTCAAAACCGCTGCATTCGGGTGAGCTGTGGCACTGAGGCGGATTTGGATGCTTTTGCAGCTGCGCTGCCGGTGGCGCTGTCCGTGGCCGCTGGCAACGCCTGAGTAATGACGGTTAAGGGGGCTGTCTGCCCCCTCTTGGCCTTAAGGCCAATTCACCCCCGAGGATATTTGTAGCCAGATGAAGTGGGGGCGGGTCTTTACTTGCCGCTAGATTTGTCCCGCCAACACGGCCGCAGCGGCATCCAGTGCGCCTGAGCCCCGTGGGATGTTCAGTGCAGCCATGGCCGTTTCAACGCCGCCCAGCATGGCCATAATCATCTGCCCGTTTACATGGCCCATATGGCCCAGGCGGAAACACCCTTCGGCATCCGCCATACCAAGGCCGATCCCCAACGTTAGACCCAACTGATTTTCAGTGAAGGCGCGCAGGGGGGTCCCGCGTTCTTCGGTCAGACGCAGGGATGTGACAGCATGGCTGCGATATTCGCGGTCAGTGACATTGAGCTGCAATGCCCCCTCGCCAGACCAGATTTCGCAAGCTGTCCAGACCGCTGCGGCCAGATGTTCGTGTCGGGACCAGACATTCTCGATCCCTTCTGCACCGATCATATCCAATGCGGCGCGTAGCCCGTACAAGTGGTGGGTCGGAGCGGTTCCATTGAAATACTGGTAGAACAGTTCGGGATTGGCGCGCGGCTGCCAGTCCCAATATTGCGACACGCGCGGCATCGCCGCCCGTTTGGCCTGCGCCTTATCGTTGAAAAAGACAAATCCGACACCGGGCGGGGTCATCAACCCCTTCTGGCAGGCTGTGACCATAACATCGACGCCCCAGGCGTCCATTTCGAACCGCTCGCAACCCAGCGAGGCAATGCAATCGGCCATCAAAAGCGCTGGATGATCCAGATCATCCAGCAGAGCACGCAACGCGGGAATGTTGTTACGGATTGAACTGGATGTGTCCACATGCACCGCAAGCACGGCTTTGATCTGGCGGTGTGTGTCGGCCCGAAGCGCCTCGGCGATGCGGTCAAAATCCCACGGGGAAGCGGTACCGAAATCCAGTATCTCGACCTCGGCGCCGATGCCTTTGGCCATCTCGGCCCAACCATGGGTGAAGCGGCCCGAGGCCGGGGCCAGAACGGTTTCACCGGGGGCGATCACGTTGGATAGCGCGGCCTCCCACGTGCCGTGACCGTTGGCAATGTAGATCGCCACATCACACTGCGTGCGGGCAACCTGACGCAGATCGGCGGTCAGGGCGGGCATCATCTCGATCAATGCGCCATCATAGATGTTGGGGGACGGGCGGTGCATCGCCTGCAAGACGGCGTCGGGCATGACCGAGGGCCCGGGAATGGCCAGATACTCGCGCCCCTGCGCGAGAGTGGTTTTGTTTGTCATGAGGTCAACCTGTTTGAATTGAGCCCTACCCTAGCGTCGCTAAAGGCGGCGTCAATCCGTCAGCTTTGACGCCTCACGCGCCAGCGATTCTATACGCGCCCAGTCACCACCGTCGACCATCTGTGTGGGCGCGACCCAACTGCCACCGGCGCAAACCACGTTCGACAAAGTCAGATAGTCGCGCGCATTCGACGGCGACACGCCACCGGTTGGGCAGAAGCTGATCTGCGGCAGCGGTGCGCCAATCGCTTTCAGCGCGGGCGCGCCACCTGAAGCTTCGGCTGGGAAAAACTTCAGCATGTCATAGCCAAGTTCGAGCAGGCGCATGGCTTCGCTGGCGGTAGCAGCGCCCGGCAGCAAGGGCAAGCCTTCAGCCTCACAGGCCTGAATCAGCGCGTCTGTGGCACCGGGTGAGACACCAAACTGAGCGCCTGCGTCTTTGGCGGCACGGACGTCTTCGGGCGTGATCAGCGTGCCCGCGCCAACAACTCCCCCCGGAACCTGCGACATGGCGCGAATAGCGTCGAGCGCAGCGGGTGTGCGCAGCGTAACTTCGAGCGCGGGCAGGCCACCGGCGACCAATGCCTCGGCTAGCGGACGCGCTTGGGATGCATCATCGACCACAAGGACCGGAACGATAGGTGCAAGGGCACAGATTTCGCGAGTGCGTTGGGTTTTGTCAGACATGAGGCTCAGGCTCCGAATATGCTGGCACCGTTATCGGCCGAGCCGACGGCGTTGCGGAAAGGGGTGAACAGGTCTCGCCCGATGCCGTGCTGATTTGCCGACAGATCGGCGGTCGCAGGAGCGCGGTCCAAAGCCCCTTCGGTGAGGATTTCAAGCTCGCCGTTCACGGCATCAACACGCAACAGATCACCGTCTTGTAGATAGGCGATCGGCCCCCCGTCCAAAGCCTCGGGACAGACATGGATCGCGGCAGGAACCTTGCCGGACGCGCCCGACATGCGACCATCGGTGACCAGAGCCACCTTTTGCCCCCTGCCCTGAAGAATCGACAGGATCGGTGTCAACGAATGCAGCTCGGGCATGCCGTTGGCCTTGGGGCCCTGGAACCGGACGACTACGATTACATCATCGGTGAATTCTCCGGCCTTGAACGCGGCCTTGACTTCAACTTGATCGTGGAAGACGCGGACAGGTGCTTCGACAACCTGATGTTCAGGGGCGACGGCCGAGACTTTCATCACACCAGTTCCCAGATTGCCGGTCAGGCGCGACAGGCCTCCGGTTGGCTGGAACGGGTCTTTGGCCGGGCGGATAATCTTTTCATTCAGGCTGTGACCTGCGCCATCCTGCCAGACCAGTTCACCTTCGATCAGCTTGGGTTCTTGGGTGTAATTGTGCAGGCCCTGCCCGGCGACCGTCAGCGTGTCGGGATGCAGCAAGCCATCTTCGAGAAGCGTTCCGATTGTGTACCCCAGCCCACCTGCTGCATGAAAATGGTTCACGTCGGCCAGACCATTGGGATAAACCCGCGCCACCAGCGGTACGACCGCTGAAATGTCGGAAAAATCTTGCCAATCCAGCACGATACCACCTGCCCGCGCCATGGCGATGAGGTGGATGAGCAAGTTGGTTGAACCGCCCGTAGCCATCAAACCCACGATACCGTTTACAAAGGCACGTTCATCCAAGACTTGGTAAACAGGGGTATAGCTGTTGCCCAGCGCGCTGAGGGACAATGCACGGCGAGCGCCTTCCTCGGTCAGTGCATCGCGCAGGGGCGTGTTGGGATTGATGAAGCTGGAGCCCGGCAGGTGTAGACCCATGAACTCCATCAGCATCTGGTTGGTGTTGGCAGTGCCGTAGAACGTACACGTGCCAGGGCCGTGATAAGCGGCCATTTCTGCGGCCATCAATTCCTCTCGGCCGATCTCACCTGCGGCGAATTTTTGGCGGATCTTGGCCTTTTCATCGTTTGGCAGTCCGCTGGTCATCGGGCCAGCGGGCAGGAAAACGGCAGGCAGATGACCAAAGGCTTGAGCGCCGATCACCAGTCCGGGCACGATTTTGTCGCAGACACCGAGGAACACGGCGGCATCATAGGTGTTGTGACTAAGTGCGACGCCAGTGGCCAGAGCAATCACATCGCGGGAGAACAGGGAAAGCTCCATGCCCGCCTCGCCCTGCGTGACGCCATCGCACATGGCGGGCACACCGCCTGCGACCTGCGCTGTGCCTCCGGCGGCCCGAATCGCATCGCGGATCAGACCAGGGTAGCGTTCGAACGGCTGATGTGCCGAGAGCATATCGTTATAGGCCGTTACAATTCCCAGATTTCCGGCGGTGCCGGTGGCCATCGACTGCTGATCTTCGCCTGCGCCAGCATAGGCATGAGCCTGACCGCTACAGGACAGATGTGCACGGGCGGGACCTTTTGACTTGGCCTGTTCCATCCGCTCCAGATGCGGACCGCGTGACGGCCCGCTGCGGTCGATAATCCTCTGGGTGACGTCGGTAATGACTGAATGAACCATGATTACCCTCCGATCTGGCGCCAACGGCGACCATCGCGATGCATCAGCATTAGTGCTTCTTCCGGGCCAGAGCTGCCCTGATCATAGCGGGACGGGCGGTCGCCGCGCTCTTCCCAGCCATGAATGATGGGATCGACCCAGGCCCAGGCGGCCTCGGCCTCATCCCCGCGCATGAACAGGGTCTGGTCGCCACGGATCACGTCCATGATCAGGCGTTCATAGGCATCGGGGGATTGCGAGTCGTTACCCAGCGCGTCGGCAAAGCTCATGTCCAGCGCAACGTCGGACAGGCGGAACCCGCCCTGCCCGGGTTCTTTGATCGTGGTGCGCAGGGTGATGCCTTCGTCCGGTTGCAGTCGGATCACCAGCACGTTGCCATGCAATGGACCGACATTTGGAAAGATCGTGTGAGGTGGGTCGCGGAAGAACACCGCAATCTCGGATTCGCGGGCGCGCAGGCGCTTGCCGGTGCGCAGATAAAACGGCACCCCGGCCCAACGCCAGTTGCCCACATGAACCTTGAGCGCGATGTAACTCTCGGTGCGACTAGCCGGGTCGCCGACATGATCAACATACCCGCCTTCGCCCTTATCGGCCCGGTATTGCCCGCGGGCGATGTCGGCTTGCGTCACGGGTTCCAGCGCTTCGATCACCTTGACCTTTTCGTCCCGAACCGCATTCGAGGAGAACTTAGAGGGCGGTTCCATCGCCGTCAGACATAACAGCTGCACAAGGTGGTTCTGAATCATGTCCCGCATCGCGCCGGACTTGTCGTAATACGACCCCCGCCCTTCGACACCTACGGTTTCGGCCACGGTGATCTGAACATGGTCGACATGGGTCGAATTCCACAATGGTTCAAACAGGGAATTGGCAAAACGCAGCGCCATCAAGTTCTGCACGGTTTCCTTGCCCAGATAATGATCAATCCGATAAATCTGATGCTCTTCGAAACAGGCCCGTAACCCTTCGTTCAAGGCCTTGGCCGAGGCCAGGTCATGCCCAAATGGTTTTTCAACAACGATACGGCTGTCCGGTGTGGCCATTCCGTGATCATGGAGACGTTGGGCAATACCGGAAAACAGGCTTGGGCCGACCGACAGGTAAAAGGCCCGAACGGCATCGTTCCGAAGCGATTTACCAAGGGCCTTCCATCCTGCATCACCAAGCGCATCTACTGGTACATATTCAACCTGTTTCAAGAACCGATCGAGAGTATCTTTTTTAGAACTCGGCGCAAACTTTTGCATCGAAGCCCGCAACAGATCACGGAACCCGTCGCTGTCCATGTCAGACCTTGCGGTGCCGATGATACGCGCCTTGTCCGGCATCTGACCCACTTCAAAGCGCTGATACAGGCCGGGCAGGATCTTGCGTTGCGCCAAATCGCCGGTTGCGCCGAACAATACCAGATCGAACGGATCTACCGGAATTACGCGTGAAACCATCACCGGGCTCCTTTTGAGTTCACTGCGGTCAGCTTACCACGGTGTTTGCACTGGTGCGAAACACACAAAGCAAGTTATGTTATCGCTAACATTCACCGCGTAAATAGAAAGGAGAGGCGCAAAAATCAAGCACAGTTTCGCGGATGATGCTGTTTTCCAGATCAGGCCTGATTGCGCAGCCACTCCATTACGGCAGGTCGAACGGATTGCTCGCCGCGATGGCGAGCATCGGCAATGATCTTGCGGACCTCTTGCAAGTTCGACCGCAAAAGCAAGCTTTTGACCGGACCAATAGACGCTGGGCGCATCGACAGTGAGCGAATGCCCATTGCGGCTAGACACAACGCCTCAACCGGTCGACCAGCGTCTTCGCCGCAAAAACTGAGCGGAGTGTCTGAGATTTCGCAGCGTTCGACAACGCGTTCAATGAAGCTGAGGAAGCTGACATTGAGCGTGTCATAGCGGCGGCGCACCAATTCGTTTTCGCGATCGGCTGCGAAGAAAAACTGCTTTAGATCGTTGCCGCCAATGGAAATGAAATCCACCTCATCAAAAAACTTCTGTGGCGCAAAGCCCAGCGACGGTGTTTCCAACATTGCGCCGACCTCAAGTGTTTCCGGAAGCACATGACCCAGTCGCTTTTCGCGTTCAATGGTCTTGTTGACCTCCCATCGAGCCTCGCGAAATTCATCTGCCTGCGCCACAAACGGAAACATGATGGTAAGTGGACGGCCGTTTGCCGCGCGCAGCAATGCCTGCAATTGCATCCGCATCACGCCGCGTTTGTCCAGACCGACGCGGATCGCACGCCAACCCAAAGCTGGGTTCGGCTCGGCCACGTGCTTCATGTAGGGCAGAACCTTGTCCGACCCGATATCCAACGTGCGGAAGACCACACGTTTTTCCCCTGCCGCGTCCAGAACACGCTGATATTGCGTCACAAGTTCGGAACGCTTGGGCATTTTGTTGCGCACCAGGAACTGCAGCTCGGTCCGGAACAATCCGACCCCTTCGGCCCCTGATGTTTCAAGAGACGGCAGATCGGCCATCAACCCGGCGTTCATGACCATGTTGATCCGTGATCCGTCCTGCGTGACCGTTGGCGTTTCCCGGATAGAGGCATAGCGTTCCTGCGCCTTGGCCTGCATGGCGATCTTGTCGCGAAAGGCACTGACCACGGTATCCTCAGGCCGCAGATGCACAACTCCCTGATCACCATCGACCAGAACATGATCCCCGTTCAGGGCTTCGGTCGTGATCCGGCCCACATGCACCACCAGCGGAATCGCCAGCGCGCGGGCCACAATGGTCGCATGACTGCCGACTGAGCCTTCTTCAAGCACGATCCCTTTGAGCGAGCGGCCATATTCCAGCAAATCTCCAGGGCCGATGTTTCGCGCGATCAGGATCGGGTCTGGCGGCAAGTCGGCACTGTCAGTCTTGCCCTGCCCTGTCAGAATGCGCAGAAGCCGATTGCTGAGGTCATCCAGATCGGCCAAGCGCTCGCGCAGGTAAGGATCTGTAACCTGTCCCATGCGGGCACGCGCCTGAGACTGTTCCTTTTCCACCGCAGCCTCAGCGCTGAGCCCCAAGGCAATGTCCTCTTCCATTCGGCGCATCCAGCCTTTGGAATTTGCGAACATACGATAGGCTTCCAGAACCTTCAGCTGGTCCTTGTCGCCCCCTTGCGAGATTTCCAGCATTTTGTCGACGCCGACACGCAGCTCCTCGACCGCCTCGGTCAAACGTTCGCGTTCGCGATGGGGATCTTCGGCAATGGGATTGGTGACAACGACGCGCGGTTCGTGCAGCCAGACATGGCCTTCGGCCGATCCTTCCTGTGCCGGGCCACCGCGCAACAAAACAGATTGCTGGTGCAGCGGCGACAAAGCGGCGCCCTCGCCAACAAAAGCGCCCAGTTCGGCCATTTCGGCCAGAACCATGGCGACCACTTCCAATGCGTAAATCTCATCGGCAGTAAACACGCGCGCTTCACGTGATTGAACGACAAGAACGCCCAGCTTCTGACCCAGACGCTGTACCGGCACACCAAGGAAAGACGAATACCGTTCCTCACCCGTCTCGGGCATGAAACGGAACCCCTTGGCCGACGGTGCATCGGCCGTGTTGACCACTTTGCCGGACTTGGCGACACGGCCCACAAGCCCTTCGCCCAGACGCAAGCGGGTTTTGTGCACCGATTCCGGAGACAGGCCCTCGGTCGCGCATAGTTCGAGCGTGTCTTCGTCACGGAACAGATAAATCGAGCAGACCTCGCGCTGAATGCTATCGGCAATCAGATGCGTGATCCGGTCAAGCCGTTCCTGACCGGCGGCTTCGCTCGCCATCTCTTCGCGTAACCGCCCAAGCAGCTTGCGGGATTCTGTTTCGGTGCCGTCCACCATGGCCCAACCAATTTAGTGTGTTAGGCGAAATCCTTGGCTGAGATGCTCAGGCCGCCTTGTCCAGTTCAAAGGCATCATGCAGTGCCTGAACCGCAAGTTCCATGTATTTCCGATCCACGAGGACGGAAATTTTTATCTCAGAGGTTGTAATGACCTTAATGTTAATACCCTCATCCGAGAGCACCTTGAACATTTTCGCCGCCACACCGGATTGCGAGCGCATGCCAATGCCCACAACCGAGACCTTGCAGACATCTTCGTCGGCAACCAGTTCGGCAAAATTCAGCTCGCCGCTGTCCTTGATACCTGTCAGCGCCTGCTCTGCCCGTGCCACCTGATCGGTCGGGCAGGAAAAGGTCATATCAGTGCGCCCTTCGTCCGAGATGTTCTGCACGATCATGTCCACATTGACGCCCGCATCGCTGAGCGCCGTGAAAATGATCGAGGCGATGCCCGGACGGTCGGCCACCGACACGGCGGTCATTTTGGCTTCGTCGCGGGAATAGGCCACACCGGCCACAACATTGGATTCCATAATATCCTCCTCGTCGCAGACCAGCGTACCGGCCTCATCGGATTGTTCTTCAAAACTTGAAAGAACGCGCAGTTTCACCTTGTTGCGCATCGCCAGCTCGACAGAACGGGTCTGCAGCACTTTGGCCCCCAGCGAGGCCAGTTCGAGCATTTCTTCGAATGCGATCCGGTCCAGCTTGCGGGCCTTTTCGCAGATGCGCGGGTCCGTGGTATAGACGCCATCCACATCGGTATAGATATCGCAACGATCGGCCCCAAATGCGGCCGCAAACGCGACGGCTGTGGTGTCCGATCCACCCCGGCCCAGCGTGGTGATACGGCCTTCGGGGCTGAGACCCTGAAAACCGGCCACCACGGCCACCTTCATACCTTCGTCGAATTTCTGGCTGATATTCTCGGTCGGAATTTCTTCGATCCGCGCCTGGCTGTGAGCGCTGGTGGTCAGTAACGGCACCTGCCAGCCTTGCCAGCTGCGTGCGGGCACGTCCATCTCCTGAAGCGTCAGAGCCATCAGACCGGCGGTCACGTTTTCGCCCGAAGATACGACCGCATCATATTCGCGCGCGTCGAACAAGGGTGATGTTTCGTTGACCCATCCCACTAGCTCGTTCGTCTTGCCCGACATCGCCGAAACGATGACGATAACGTCATATCCCTTGGCCACTTCGACGCCAACGCGTTTGGCCGCGCGGCGGATGCGGTCAAGATTGGCAACCGATGTGCCACCGAATTTCATCACGAGTACGGGCATGGGGGCAAGTGTCTCCGCGCCTTGGATTTCTGGTCCCGTGCGTCTTATGCGAGGGGACCCGCAAGGGCAAGGGCGCAAACAGGGCCCGCCTGCAGCGCAGGGCCGCTTTACAATGCGTTGGCGCAGTGCCAGCCTGTCAGCAACAGTTATTCCAAGAGGTTATTCATGTACCGCTTAGCTATCGCCTTTGCCCTCATCTCGTCCCCTGTCCTGGCGCAGGTTGCAACGCAGGCCGGAACCGACGGTCAAAATGCACTGGGGACCGTGCCTTGCGCTGCCAAAGCAGGCGATCCGTTGCAAAGCTGTAACGCAGAACTGCGTCGACGCGATGACGGCACAGCGACACTGGCCGTGGCCATTGGAAATGGCGACGTGCGAAACATCTACTTCACTGACGGCGTGCCGGATTCCAGCAGCTCGACCTCACAGCTCACTTATGAGACCCGCGGCGATCTGCTGGTGATTTTCATCGAACCGGGTGAGGTTTATGAAATCCCCAGAGCGGCGCTGAACACTCAGTAAGCGTGCGGTTGCCCGTCATAGGTCTCAAAGCAACCCGTGGCATCCAAGGATAAGGCGTCAAAACGATCGATCAGACCTGTTGCAGCCTGATCGACATTGATGGCAGCAGCTGATCCACCCATATCCGTTTGTACCCAGCCCGGGTGATAGATGCCCACGGCGATCCCGTCATTTTTGAGATCGGCAGCCAAATTGCGCCCCAGATTCAAAGCCGCCGCCTTGGATGCACGGTAGATATAGCTCCCGCCTGGTGCGCGGGTATGCGATGCCATCTGCGAGGAAATAATCGCTATTTTTCCCTGCGCGGCGCGCAAGTTGGGCAGTAGGGACTGAACCGTCAGAAACACCCCCGTAACATTGACCGCAAAGCTTTCGGCCCACATATCTGCCGGATAGCCGTCGATGCTTTGGCCTTTGTCCAGATAAACACCGGCATTGCAGATCAACAGATCGATGGGTTGCCCCTTCAATTGTCCTGCCATAGCCGCTTGCAGTTCAGGGTTTGAGACGTCCAGCCGAACCTGTGCACTTTCATCGCGCGCTGTTCCTGTCACGTCGTCGCCGCGATCACGAAACCGATCTGCCAAGGCCAGCCCGATTCCACGATTGGCCCCGGTGATCACGATATGCATGGCTTAATTTGTCTTCCTACTGGGTACAAACGGAAGCGGAGCAACCGGCACGCCATCTTCCACCAATGCTTTGGCATCTTCGGGCTTGGCTTCACCATAGATTGCGCGATCAGGCGCTTCGCCCAGATGAATCTTACGCGCCTCACTGGCAAAATCCTTGCCGACGTAATCCGAGTTCTCTTCCACCTTGCGCCGCAGCTCGGCCAGAACTTTTTCAACGTCAGGCGCGGGTGTGGCCACAGCAATGTCGCCTGACGGCGGTGATGCAGGCTCGAGTTGGGTCTTTTCCGCACGCGCCGGGCGGACGCGCGGTGTCATGATGGCTTTTTCAACCTCATCCGACCCGCAAATCGCGCAGGTAACCATGCCCGCTGCTGCGAGTTTGTCGAAGGCTTCAGCCGATTGAAACCAACTGTCAAATGTATGGCCGTCAGTGCATTTTAATGCGTATTGAATCATAGTCTTTCCAAAACACCGGTTGGCGAATAGATACCGACCGGCTTGGCAATATCAAGACATCCTATTGTCTCATCAGTGCAAAAATTGGTTAAAACTTCGCAAGATGGCTGCAAGATCCGGTGATCGAACCTTTGATGCCGCTTTCTTAGGCGAGCACCATTTGCGACTGCGTTCCGTTTTTTCGGGATAACTCGATGCCAAAGAGCGCACATATAGTGGAAACACATCCACCACGCATAGTACGATCCCCTGACCTGGACGTTGCTTAAGATACGTGAACTGGCCCAGTTTGTCTGAACTGCATTTGCCCACTACTCCGGCCTCCTCCCATGCTTCCTTTGCTGCTGTTTCCGCTGGGGTCAGGCCGTTGATCAACCAGCCTTTGGGGACAATCCAGCGACGCGATCGTCTTGTGGTGATCAACAAAACCTCGGTGCGACCACGCTCGATCCTATAACACAAAGCGGCCGATTGCGGCAGAACAGGGCATTTCCTGTTCCCGCGCAGTGCATTTGGCAGAAGCCGTGCATTCATCGCGCCGACACGCCCTTCAATTGGATTCTTTACCTGTTTGCCGGGCCACTTTTGTTGTTCATATTTTGCGGCCGACTACACATTGCATACCATATGATGAGTTTATAGCCAAGTTCGGCCGCCTAAGCAGCTCTGGATCACATGCGGGAAGACAATTTTCGAACCAGTTCGTCATGTGGAATGTCGGCATCAATTGCCAAACGTCGCAGACCAAAATGAACATGGGCAATCTGTTGATAGTAGCGTGCGTAAACAAAATTGGTTCCGCCTCCGGCCAGCGCCCCCAAAACAGGGATGGATTGCGCCGCCAGTTTTTGCCCCAGTACAACTGAAAGCCGCGGTGCGACAGCAGCAATCAGCCTTTGCATCGCCGGGCCGGTCAGTGTGAGGCGCACAGAGAAAAAGCCCAAATCTGCGCCATCATCGTAAGACAACGGGCCAGCGGCGGACAAAACCCGAACACAATCGAACTTCACGTTTTCTTCTGCCGGATCAAATCCTTCGCGCGCAGCAGCACCCTGGATCGAGCGCAACAGCATGGTCGTTGTTGCAGGCAGTTCAACCAGGGCCGTGGAAACCCCACCCAAGCCCCCGGCCGCACCCATTGCGGTTGTTACAGCGGTGTTGACCCAGGGTTTTTGATCAGGAACCGCCCGTCGCGATCCCTGAGCTGCGTGAATGGCCGCCCACAACGCATGCTCAGTCGCCCCGGTCAGGCCTTGCCGCACCGGATCCGGCAATTGGTCGAGCAGCGATTCTGCTGACCCGCCCAGCTTGTTCAACAGTTTGACACCAGTTCCACCGGCCGAACGATAGTGATCCGCCAACCGGTCAAGCTCCGCCTCGGCATCCACTTTTTCGACAAGAACCATATCGTGCATCTGTGCCCTCCTGCCGGTTAAACATTGGCATTTAGCACCTTCGTTTCAATAGGTCATTGGGTCCAGCGCTTAACCGCACCGCGAACATCGGCCCAGACGCCGGGGATCAATTCCATGCCCAGAACACGGTCAGGGTTGGTCGGTGGTGGCATTTGAACCCCCTGCAACGGTATAAACCCAAATCGCTTGTAGTAGGGCGCATCCCCCACCAACATGACCCTTTGCCAGCCTTTGGCACGACCGGCCTCGACCCCGGCATGGATTAGATAACCACCCAAGCCTTCGCCTTGATGGGTAGGGTGAACGGCAACCGGGCCCAGCAGTAATGCATCATGTTCACCGACATGGACAGGCCAGAAGCGGATGGCACCAGCCAGAATGCCCTGCCCGTCGCGCGCGATCAGAGACAGGCCCGCCACAGCGGGCACATCATCGCGCAGGCGGTACGAGGACAGCGCCTCGCGCCCAGGGGCGAAGCACAGGTCATAGAGCGCTTCGACCTCCCACCAATCATCCGGCTCTTCCGGTCTGATCCTGAACTGCTGCAACCTGCCCTCTTTTCCTTACTGGAATTCGCCCTAGCACTTCGGTACGCCTTGGGCAAACGCTTGGAGATCAGATGTTCTATCGCCCCGAAGACGGTCACGGTTTGCCGCACAATCCGTTCAACGCCATTATCACGCCACGCCCGATTGGCTGGATCTCGTCCCGCGATGCGGATGGGGTCAATAACCTGGCACCGTATTCGTTTTTCAATGGGGTCGCCTACACACCACCGCAAGTGATGTTCGCATCTACCGGAACCAAGCACGATCAAGATGGCGGCAAGGACAGTATCGCCAATATCGAAGCAACAGGAGTGTTTTGCGTCAACGTCGTGGGATATGCCCATCGGGATGCGATGAATGCCAGCTCTGCGGGGGTGGCGAAGCATGTCGATGAGTTTGATCATGCCGGTCTGGTCCCCGTTGAATGCGAAACCATCCCCTGTGCCCGCATCCAAGGCGCCCCGGCGTCGTTGGAATGCAAGCTGACCCAGATCGTGACATTGCAGGGTGAGGCCAACCGGGTGGTTTTTGGGCAAGTGACCGGTGTGCATCTGCATGACGACCACATGCGCGACGGCAAATTCGACGTCACCTCGTTCCGGCCTCTGGCACGGTTGGGGTATCGGGACTATTCTGTAGTGAACGAGTTGTTCAGCCTTTCGAGGCCTGACGACTGATGCCGCTACCTGATCCCAAACGCCGGTACCCGATTACGCTGCCCGATGGCTCCGATCACAAGGGCACGGTCTTTCTATCGCAAGCGATAGATCATCCCTGTTTTGAGGCCGGGGCCTATAGCTATGCCTCGGATTTTGATGCGCCTGAGGATTGGGCCACGCGGCTCGCCCCCTACCTGTTTCCCTTTTCGCGGGAAAAGCTGGTGCTGGGCAAGTTCTGCCAGATCGCACATGGCGTCCGGTTCATCACCGCTTCGGCCAATCACGCTATGGACGGGCTGACCTGTTTTCCGTTTCAGGTCTTTGACCCGGACCACATGTCTGGGTTTCAACCCGATACACGCGATACGGTTGTCGGACATGACGTCTGGATTGGATATGGCGCACTGATTCTGCCAGGGGCGCAGATCGGCACTGGTGCAATCATCGGCGCTGGTTCAGTGGTACGGGGCGCTATTCCGCCCTATGCAATTGTCACCGGCAACCCGGCCGAGATAAGCAGGCTTCGGTTTGAAGATGATACAATTGACGCCCTGTTGGCACTTGAGTGGTGGGATTGGCCACCCGAGATCATCACCAAGGCCGAAAGTGCCTTGATGGCCGGGGATATTCGCGCCTTGGAAAACATCGCACCTAAGTAAAAGACGGCCAAATAGGCCGCCTTTCAAAACTCAGTGCCCGCCCAGAATGCCGGTTCTAACGGAATAGTCGACGGCCAACTCGTAATCCGGGTCATCGTCACTGTCGACCATCAGGTGCCCGGCCTTGTTCAGCAGCTTGTGGCAATCCCGACTGAGGTGTCGCAGCATGACGCGTTTGCCAGCAGCTTCATATTTACCCGCGATATTCTCGATCGCCTGCAAAGCCGATTGATCGACCACGCGGCTCGCCGCAAAATCAATAATGACGGTTTCAGGATCGTTTGATACGTTGAAGATTTCCAAAAAGCCTTCGGACGAGCCAAAGAACAGCGGGCCTTGGATCTCATATACTTTGGCACCCTTTTCGGTCTCGGATTCACGCGTGATCGCGTGGATGCGTTTCGCGTTGTTCCAGGCATAGGCCAGTGCCGAGACGATCACGCCAACCACTACAGCGACCGCGAGGTCCTCCATCACCGTCACAACAGTCACCAGAACGATCACAAAGGCATCGGTCAGCGGCACCTTGCGCATAATGTTGAACGAGTTCCAGGCGAAGGTGCCGATCACCACCATGAACATCACCCCAACCAGTGCGGCCAGCGGGATTTGTTCAATCAGCGCAGGAATTGAAACCGGCCCGAGGGGTGTATTAAAATCCAAAACGATAAAGATCAGCAGGAACACAGCCGCCGCGATCCCGGCGATCCGGGTCCGGCCGCCGGATTTCACGTTGATCATCGACTGGCCGATCATCGCGCAGCCACCCATGCCGCCAAAGAAACCGGTTACGATGTTCGACGCACCCTGCGCGATACATTCCTGCGACGCCCCACCCCGCTTACCGGTGATCTCACCTACAAGGTTCAGCGTCAGCAGCGATTCAATCAAGCCAATCGCGGCCAGAATGACGGCATATGGCAGGATGATCTCAAACGTTTGCCAGTTCAGTGGAACCATCGGGATGTGGAACATCGGCAATCCACCTTCGATTGAGGCCAGATCGCCAACACGCGGCACGTTCAGGCCAAAACCGATCACCAGCGCTGCGACAACGACGATCCCTGCCAGCGGTGCTGGAATAACGCGTGTGACGCGCGGCATCACCCAGATCACGGCCATGGTCAAACCGACAAGACCCAGCATGGTATATAGCTGCAAACCCGAAAGCCACTCACCCCCACTCATGCCATGACCGGTGTTTTCCATGGTGCCCGGGACTTTGAACTGCCCCATCTGGGCTAGAAAAATCACAATCGCCAGACCGTTCACAAAGCCCAGCATCACCGGATGCGGCACCAATCGGATGAACCGCCCCCAATGCATAGCGCCTGCGATGACTTGCAAAATACCCATCAAAACAACTGTCGCGAACAGGTACTCGACCCCGTGCTGCGCGACCAGCGCCACCATCACCACCGCCAGCGCCCCAGTCGCGCCCGAAATCATGCCCGGGCGGCCACCGATCAGTGCTGTAATCAGGCCCACCAGAAACGCCGCATAGAGGCCAACAAGTGGGTGGACGCCTGCGACGAAGGCAAAAGCAACCGCCTCGGGCACCAATGCCAAAGCCACAGTCAGGCCCGACAATAACTCGATCCGCAACCGCGATACGGTCAGGCCTTCGTCAGGCGACCAGCGCAGATCGGGAATGGCAAGGCGTTTGGCAAAGCTTGCCAGCATGGCTCGGGGCATCGGGTTGTCCTGTGGCTTGGGTCTGTTGGCGCGAAGGCGCCCTTGTACCTGTCATAGCCCCATCGGGATACCGCGCCAACCGGGATGCAGATATGCGCTCTACGCATAGCTATGCGTAGAGCGCCCCATGATCTTAAACCAATATCCGCTTCAAAGCCCAAAGCGAACTTATCCCAACACAGCGGCAAGCACTGACTGGATGTTCTTTAGCCTGTGACGAGCCATCAATTTTGTTGCGTTCTGCGTTCACTCCACCTTTCCTGACGCAACCCGCATGCAGGAGAAGTCAAACATGACGACCCGAAAGCTCTATCTCGGCCCTCTGACCGACAACAGACGTTGGGATATGGTCAACATCCGCCCGGACGATGTGCTCGTCGTGACCCCTCCGAAATGCGGAACCACCTGGATGCAAACCATTGTGTCCCTGCTGTTCTCCGGTGATCCAGAGGTCGAGACAGAGTTATCTGTGAAAATGCCATGGGTCGATATTCGTATCCGCGAGATGCCAGAGGTTGCTGATCGGCTCGAAGCCA
The DNA here is from genome assembly GCF_056536585.1 of Ruegeria sp. CK2. NCBI lineage: Bacteria > Pseudomonadati > Pseudomonadota > Alphaproteobacteria > Rhodobacterales > Roseobacteraceae > Ruegeria > Ruegeria sp. CK2. Next base: position 40,296 of record NZ_JBQFPW010000017.1, on the reverse strand, counting down.
TGCAGCATCGGCGCAGCATGAAAAGCCACACGCCGATGGACGGGTTGCCGCTGGACAATAGGGCACAGTACATCTGCGTGTTTCGTCACCCCCTTGATGCGCATTTCTCGTTTCGCAAACACGTACGCAACATTCCGTTGCCGTGGTTTGATACATGGTACCCCGAGGATGATACTGACGGCATCACCTTTCGCCGTTTTTTGGATGGCGGAGCAGAAGGATTCGATGGGGATGCAATGCCACTCGCGCACATACTTCAGCATTACAAAGCTGCAATGGCCGTTGCCGATCGACCAAACGTGTCGCTCTTTCACTATGCCGACATGACCCGCGATCTGGCCAGTACCTTTGCCAGACTGGCCGACATATTGGACGTATCACATTCTGCCGCTGTTATGGACCAGTTGGTTCAGGCAGCAACCTTCAACAATATGAAAGCCAATGCTGTGCGTTTTGCTCCATCAGGCGGCAAAGGGTTCATGAAATCAGACTCAGCGTTTTTTCACAGCGGTACCAGCGGCAAGTGGCGCGGTAGGCTGACAGACAAAGACTTGGCCGCTTATGACGCGATCATGGAGGCACATCTTACGCGTGAAGATCGCGCGTGGTTGGAATATGGATCACACGGAACCGTGGCCTCGTGATCCATCTCAACCGCAGCCGATCACGCAAGACGGTGCAAGTGCCACTTGCCAAATGAGCAACTGAGCCGCAGATAGGTCTGAACGGATTCATCAAGCGGAGACGACACGTGACCCAAACTAAAATCGCCGTTATCGGAGGATCGGGTATCTATGACATCGACGGCCTGGAAAATGCCGAGTGGGTTACAGTTGAAACACCGTGGGGCGATCCGTCAGATCAGATTTTGACCGGATCGCTGAACGGGGTGGACATGGCCTTTCTGCCCCGCCATGGGCGCGGCCATGTGCATTCGCCAACCGAGGTGCCTTACCGCTCCAATATCGACGCGCTGAAGCGGCTGGGCGTGACGGATGTGATCTCGGTGTCTGCCTGCGGATCGTTTCGCGAACATATGGCGCCGGGGGATTTCGTGATCGTCGATCAGTTCATCGATCGCACTTTCGCGCGCGAAAAAAGTTTTTTTGGCACCGGGTGTGTGGCCCATGTCAGCGTCGCCCATCCCACCTGCCCGCGTCTGAGCGATGCGTGCGAAACAGCTGGCAAAGCCGCTGGGATCACCGTTCATCGCGGCGGCACCTACCTGGCAATGGAAGGCCCGCAGTTTTCCAGCCTTGCCGAATCCAAAATGTACCGTGAGCAGTGGGGATGTGATGTGATTGGCATGACCAACATGCCCGAAGCGAAACTCGCCCGCGAAGCAGAGCTTTGTTATGCTTCAGTCGCAATGGTCACAGATTTTGACAGCTGGCATCCCGACCACGGAGAGGTCGACGTCACCGCGATCATCGCGACGCTGACGGGGAACGCCGAGAAAGGTCGCGCCTTGGTCAAGGGATTGCCCTCCCTTTTAGGAGTTGAGCGCGCGCCCTGCCCCCATGGCTGCGACCGGGCATTGGAATACGCCATCCTGACCGCCCCAGAAAAACGCGACCCAGCATTGCTGGCCAAGTTGGATGCAGTGGCTGGGCGAATTCTGTAACCGCCCAGTTCAGCCACAGAGAATTCTGTGCGCCTATTCGATGCGCACCAATTCCCAATCCGCTTTTACGCGCGTCAGCCAACCAATCTTAAGGACCTGATGTTTCGGCGTCGGATTCACGCAGTGTGCGCCACAGTCTTTTGGAATGATACTGGAGCGTGACAATTGCACCAGTTCAGGCCGATCGGGACTGTCTGGTCGGAAATAAACCATGTCAACGATGTACACCGACTGATCGGGCATCCGCACGCGTTCAATCACCCGGTCCAGGCACTCGCGTTCGAGTTTCGAGTTCAGCTCAGCACTGCGGTAGATCTTGTTGTATTCCCAAACCACACGCGCATCGTCCAGATTCATGTTCGCGAGAATCTTCTCACCAACAAACTGCCCGACCTGAGAGATTGCGTCGTTAAAGCCCTTTCCCCACTCATTGATACCAGCAAACCTTACCGGCGCGATCGGGTAAGAGTCGGCCATGTGCAGTTTGCACAGTTTGATGGGAAAGAAATCGCCTGTGGAATGGTCAAACGCGTATGCGTCACCCGGATTGGGACTATCAAGTCGATGCGCCGGAATACTGTGTCGGTCATAGCGCAAATCAGCTTCGTCCGCATCCAGAATGAGCGGCGCACAGACCGCCACAACTGCGATCACACCAGCGACAGCAAGCAAGTAGCCCGCGCGGGATCGCACTGCTTCTCCAATACCAGACAAGTTCATTGCTGCACCGTTGGACAACACAGGTTGCCCCCGCAATCCGAATAACCGTTTGGGCATCCTTGGGCACTAACACTTACAGGAACGAGAAAAATAAGGAGCATAAGCCCCGCTGCAAACCACTTCATAAGAAATACTCCGACTAAAATAAGCTTCAATTTTAACATAAAACGCAGAAAAAAGCGACTCGCTGGCGATCTTACAGATCGAATCCGATGGCTGGTGGCGTTCCCCTCTGGATTGACTTTGAAACAGACCGTGTCTTAGCTGACGGAAATTGTCGTAGAATCCGGGAGTTGCACAAAATGTCTTTAGATCTCTGGCTTACATTTGTTGCGGCCTCGACTGCGCTTCTGCTGATCCCCGGACCAACCGTGTTATTGGTGCTTAGCTATGCTTTGTCCAAAGGGCGTAGCGTTGCGGTAGCATCGGCGACCGGGGTCGCAGTGGGCGACTTTGTGGCAATGACCGCGTCATTGCTGGGATTGGGTGCGCTGGTGCTGGCCTCGGCCACTTTGTTTTCCGTGCTGAAATGGGTCGGTGCGGCCTATCTGGTATGGCTGGGCATCAAATTGCTACGCAGCGCGCCGTCGGGCGGTCTAACGCCCGTTGAAACCGGGCAAGGCGTGACCGCCCGCAACGTCTTTGGCCATACCGCCGCCGTGACCGCGTTGAACCCAAAATCCATTGCTTTCTTCATTGCCTTCGTGCCGCAATTCCTGCGCCCTGCCGACCCGCTGGGCCCACAATTTGCCATCCTGATCGCGACGTTCGTCGGGCTGGCTTGGTTGAATGCGCTGGCCTATGCGCTGTTGGCCGATCGTTTGCGCCGGATGATCGGACGCGCGGGTGCCATCACGGCGATGACCCGGTTCGGCGGGCTGACGTTGATCGGGATGGGCGTCGCAACAGCTATCCTGCGCCGACCGGCCTGACACAGGGCGTTAATCCTCAGCGTTTTCTTTCATAAAACTGCGAATGAAGCGCCGGATTTCCCGCGCGGCCGAGGTATCCAGATTCTTGCAGAGATCTACAAATGCGTCACGCTCATCTTTGTCCAACCGCAAGACCAACTGACTGTTTTTCTTGGTAGATACCTTACCGTCTTTCTTTGCCACGCGCCTTGGTCCTGTCAACGACTTGATTCTTTTCTCTATGCATTGTATATACATAGCATAGAGAATGTAGATATCGGGCACCTAACAACAAAAATAGGATGATGGCAATGAATCTTAATGTCGCTCAGGCATTGCTTTTGCGCGACCAACGTAACTGGCGCAAACCCCACCTTTCGTGGCTGCCGGTCGCGCTGTATCGCTATTATGGATTGCCCAAAGCCCTGCCTGGTGGCCGCAAATAGCCCCACAAGGCATTCTTTTGTTGCATGACTGACCCCAATGGGCCAAACAGCCCCGCGTGTTTTGACGTAAAAGGGTTGGCTCATGTCCAGAAACAAGACGGTCAAAGACTATATCCGGACCATTGTCGATTTTCCGCATGAAGGGATCATGTTCCGCGATGTAACGACCCTGTTCGCCGACCCGCGCGGGTTTCGCGTTGCTATTGACCAGATGCTGCACCCTTATGCTGGTGAGCGTATCGACAAGGTGGTCGGCCTCGAAGCACGCGGGTTTATTTTGGGCGGAGCCATTGCGCATCAGTTAAGCGTCGGGTTTGTCCCGATCCGCAAAAAAGGCAAACTGCCCGGCACAACGATCAGCCAGGACTATAAACTGGAATATGGCGAAGCGATCGTTGAAATCCACGATGACGCGATCCAACCCGGAGAGAAGATTCTGGTGGTGGACGATCTGTTGGCCACCGGCGGCACCGCGGCCGCAGGGATCAAGCTGATCGAACGGCTGGGCGGCGAGATTATCTCATGCGCGTTCATCATCGACCTGCCGGAACTGGGTGGTCGTAAAGTGCTTGAGGATATGGGCATGGATGTCCATGTCCTGTGCGAATTTGAAGGGCTTTGACGCCTCTGATTTCACAAACTTGTGAGTGGATAATCGCGAAGCGGATGGCTTAGCGCGCTTTGACGCGACTTCAAGCATGAATACCGCTTTTGCCCGGTGATCTTATTGTGTGGTCGCTCCGTATCCCTGTTGATGCTGCATGAAGCATTTCAACTCAGGGAGACTACATCATGTTCCGCAAATTCGCCGTCGCCGGTGTCGCTTCGATCCTGTTCACTACCTCTGCCATGGCCGATGGTCACGGCAAGGACATCGTGGACACTGCCGTCGCAGCTGGCAGTTTTGAAACCCTCGTTGCCGCCGTTCAGGCCGCTGAATTGGTCGACACGCTTAAAGGCGAAGGCCCGTTCACCGTGTTTGCCCCCACCGATGATGCGTTTGCCGCGTTGCCGGAAGGGACTGTGGCCGATCTGCTGAAGCCAGAAAACAAGGATCAGCTGGTTGCTGTCCTGACCTATCATGTGGTCCCGGGCAAAGTGATGTCGGGGGATCTGTCCGACGACATGACCGCGGCCACCGTGCAGGGCGGTGACATCACCATCGATCTAGATTCGGGTGTGATGGTCAATGATGCAAACGTCGTTCAGGCTGATATCGAGACTTCGAATGGCGTGATCCACGTCATCGACAAAGTGATCCTGCCCAGTTCGTAACCGAACGTCCAAACACGGCTTGGTCTGACCAGGCCGTGTTCACCCTTTCAGCACAGCACCGGGATTCATGATGCCTTTGGGATCAAGTGCGGCCTTGATCGCTCGCATAGCGCTGAGCTTTGCAGGATCGCCGTAGTGCTCCAAATCAGATGTCTTCAGGCGCCCAATCCCATGTTCCGCGCTGACGGACCCATCGAACCTATCCGCAAGGTCATGCACAGCGGTTTTGACTAAGCTACGCTCCTTCTCATAATCCGACCGGTTCTGACCTTTAGGCGGGAACACGTTGTAGTGCAAATTCCCATCCCCCAAATGACCAAAGCAATTGATCCGGAACGGGCCAAGCGCGGCCACTACGTCTGCGCCTTGTCGGATGAATTCAGGGATTCTTGAGATCGGGACCGAGATATCGTGGCTCGATACCGATCCAATCAGACGATTGGCTTCGGGGATACGCTCTCGCACCGCCCACAGATCGGCCCGCTGTGCTTCGCTTTGGGCGATGACCCCATCGCTGACCAATCCTTGCGCTTCGGCATGTTCGAAAAGAGTTGTGAGCGCGTCGGCAGCCAACTGACCCTTCGGCAGCCCCAGTTCTATCAACACACACCATTCGGGTTTGACTTCAAAGGGTTGGCGGACATCCGGCAAGACCTCGGTCAGGAAATCAAGCCCCTGCCGGTGGAACAATTCGAACGTGCTGACGGTTTCTCCTACCTGATCTCGCGCGGCTGCAAGCAGATCGATTGCTGCCTCAGGTGACGGCACCTGAAACACCGCAGTTCCAGTTGCAGCTGGACGCGGGAAGAGTTTCAGCGCGGCGGCGGTTATGATCCCCAGCGTGCCTTCAGCCCCGATCAACAGGTTGCGCAGGTCGTACCCAGTGTTGTCCTTGCGCAAACGGCTGAGGCCATGCCAAATCTGACCGTCGGGCAGCACAGCTTCCAACCCAAGGCAAAGGTCGCGCGCGTTGCCATAGCGCAAGACATTGACCCCGCCCGCATTGGTGGACAGGTTACCTCCGATCCGACAGGACCCTTGCGCGGCCAAAGACAGCGGAAACAGGCGATCAGCCGTTCCGGCGGCATCTTGCACGTCGGACAGCACAGCACCCGCTTCGGCCACCAGAACGTTTTCGGTCGGATACACCGCCCGAATGGCCGTCATCCGTTCCAACGAAATCAGCAGTGGTGCCGGGCCTTGGGTCATTACCTGCCCGCCGACCAATCCAGTTCCGCCACCGTAGGGCACCACCGGCACCTGTGCCGCGGCGGCAAGGCGCACCAGCGCAGCAACGTCTTCCACGTTGCGCGGCAGGGCCAGCAGGCCGATATGGCCCACAAATCGGTTCCGAGGTTCGTCAAGGTAGCGGTCAGAGACCGGGCGTAAAATATCGCCACCCAGTTCTGTGCGGATCAGGGCAGCAACGCGGTCATCAGCAGGGTTCAAACTCATACCCCTTCCTTGCCCAACGCATGCCCCAACGACAAGCCCTATTCCAGCTCGATCAGATAGCGCGGCTCAAGCACCACGACGGTGGGCCGATCTGGTAAGTCGCTGAGTGACACAGTGATTTCTGAGACCCCTTTGCGTTCCACCGGGAAGTCGTTGCGGATGTCGACCAGGAATCGGTCCAGCGAAAATCCCGAAAACCAGTGCATCGGAATAATGACCGAGCTTTTTAGCCTCTTCAGTACCGAAATCATTTCCGGCAATGGCATGGTTGTGCCGCCATCCACCGCCGCCATCACCACGTCCAACCGCCCCAGAGCAGCGAATTGTTCATCCGACGGGACATGGTGCAAGTGGCCGAGATGTCCGATGCAAAGGCCTTCGACCTCGAACACAAAAATCGAATTACCGCGCTCCTCAATCCCGCCATAAACCGAACGGATATCCGTCGACACATTGCGCACTAGCATTTCGCCCAGATCGAGGTGATGTTCGATACCCTGCCCAAACTCACCCCAGCCCGGCAAAACATGCGGGATGGCCGGATCGGGATGCGCCGTCCAATGGGTATCATGAGCATGGTTCATGGTGACGATATCAGGGATCAGCGCCGCGCTGCCGATGAACCCTGTGAAATCTGTCACGGCATTCAGCCCACCCCGGGTCTGGATCAGAAAGGATGCATGGGCGATATAGCTGATCCGAACGGAATACTCTGGAACCGGGTCACTCCACGCTGCTTTGTGCAGATACTCGATCCCCGGTGCCGCATCAGCAATGGCAATACAATGGCTCGGCCGACGCTCCTGCGCCACTGCTCCACCCCCGATCACCATCAATACCGCAACGAACCACCGCATGAGCCAAGTGTAGCGCACAGCGTGTATAAGTCATGCCTCTTGTTCAACTGGCCAAAAATATCTCGGGGGAGACGCGACCCGCGTCGAAGGCAGCGCCCCTAGTAGCGTTCCCAAAATGCCTACCCTGCGTCTGTGCGGCCACGCCGGTCGGATCGTAGGCTGGCGTACAGAACATGCGTGCGCCACCGTCCGTTGATCTGCAAATACGACTGCGCCACGCCCTCGTATTTGAACCCAGAACTTTCCAGCAACCCGCGCGAAGCGGCGTTTTCAGGCAAACAGGCAGCCTCGATTCGGCTGAGGTCAAGGCGGGTGAAGGCGTGGTGCAACACGGCGCCAATGGCCTCACGCATGTATCCCTGACGGGCAAAGGATTGCCCCGTCCAATAGCCCAATGTCCCGGCCTGAGCCGGCCCACGGCGGACATTGTCCAACGTGATCGCCCCTAACAGAGCCTCATCGGATCGGCGGAACAAGAACAGCGGGATCGCTGTGCCGCCTGCGACAGAGCGCTGAGCCCAATAAACACGGTTGGTGAACGACTTGCGAGTCAGGTGATCCCTGGCCCAGATCGGCTCCCACGGAGTCAGATAATCTCTAGACGATCGCCGCAGCGCCGCCCATTCGTTGAAATCGGAATGCACGGGCGGGCGCAAGCTCAGGCGCTCGGTTTCGAGTTTCAGCTTGCGTCTGCCTAACAGCATCACGCCGCGCGCCTCTCCTGCAATTCAGCCAGCGTTGGCGCGCCCGAGACCGGGCCGTACAAAGCCAGCGCTGCCGGGGCCTGAACAGCCATATCTTCGGCAAAGGCGCGCACGTCTTCGGTGCAGACCGCGTTGATCTTGGACACCGTGTCTTCAAGCGAAGGCACCTGCCCCCAGATCTGAACCAGCCGCGCCAGCCGCTCGGCACGGTTTGACGGGCTTTCCAGCCCCATCAGCATTCCGGCTTTCATCTGGGCGCGGGCGCGGGCGACCTCTTCTTCCGTCATGTCTTCGGCGGCGCGCTTCATCTCATCGATGGTGATGTTGGCCAACTCGCTGATCTGATCGGCGGACGTTCCGGCATAGATCGTGGTCGTGCCCGTATCGGCATAGGCCCCGGTCTGAGCAAAGATCGTATAGCAAAGCCCACGCGTTTCACGGACTTCCTGGAACAGACGCGAAGACATGCCACCGCCCAGCGCTGTCGAATAAATCTGCGCCGTATAGATCGCATCGTCGCGATAGCCCGGGCTTTCCAGCGCCAAGGCGAAATGGGCCTGTTCCAGCTCTTTGTCCTGACGCGCTTCGCCCCCAGTGAACCGGGCGGCCTCGGCGATCAGGCCCTTGCGTGGCTGAAGGTGGCCGAACATCTCTTCGGCTGTTTTCATCAATACGTCATGATCCACTGCGCCTGCGGCAGACAAGATCATTTGGTCAGGGCCATAATGTTCCGCGACAAACCCCGACAGATCTTCTTTCGAAAACGCGCTGACCCGCTCAGTCGGGCCAAGAATAGTCCGGCCCAAAGGTTGGTCGTGATAGCTCTGCTCTTGCAGCCAGTCAAAGATCACATCGTCGGGCGTGTCATAGGCCTGGCCGATCTCTTGCAGGATTACGCCGCGTTCAACCTCAATCTCGCGCGGATCAAAGATCGGATTCAGAACGATGTCGCCGATCACATCCATCGCCAGCGAAACGTCGTCCTTCAAAACACGCGCATAGTAGGCCGTCACCTCGCGCGAGGTATAGGCGTTGATATAACCGCCCACATCCTCGATCGCTTCTGCGATTTGCAGTGCGGATCGACGCTCGGTTCCCTTGAACGCCATATGCTCAAGGAAATGGGCGATGCCGTTCTGTTCGATCCGCTCATTGCGCGCACCGGCGGTTACCCAGATGCCGATGGCTGCCGATTGCAGCCCCGGCATATGTTCACTGACGATACGAAATCCGTTCTTCAGTTGGTCTTGTCTGACAGTCACTCGGCGATATGCCCTTTGATATGATCCTCGAGGGCGCCCAGATCATTTGCAATGCGGGTCACCCGTTCCGGACGTTCATACAGATCAGACATGCGAGAGGGAAGAGGCGGATGTACGCCGCTGGCCTGCTCGACCGCAGCGGGGAATTTCGCGGGATGCGCGGTGGCCAGCGTGATCATTGGGACGTCAGCCGTGCGATGATCCTCGGCCACTTTGATCCCAACAGCGGTGTGTGGGCAAACCAGTTCTACGCTGTTAGCCAAGGTGGATTTGATTGTCGCAAGAGTCTCTTCTTCCGACACCCGTCCCGAGTCGAAACTCTCACTCAGGGCCTGCATCGCGCCCTGGCTGATGTTGAATCCGCCCTGTTTCAATTCGTCCATCAACTGCGCAACGGCGCTTCCGTCCTCGCCATAAGCATAAAACAGCGCGCGTTCAAAATTCGAGCTGACCTGAATATCCATCGAAGGGCTGATCGAGGGGATCGTGTCGCCCTTGAAATACCCGTGCCCCGACAAGCAGCGGTGCAAGATATCATTCTGGTTTGTCGCAACCACCAGACGGTCGATCGGCAGGCCCATGCGCTTAGCAAGGTAGCCTGCGAAGATATCCCCGAAGTTTCCGGTGGGCACGGTGAAACTGACCTTGCGATGCGGCGCACCCAGACTGGCGGCGGCAGAGAAATAATACACGATCTGCGCCAGAACCCGGGCGAAATTGATCGAGTTCACGCCGGCCAGTTTCACGCCATCGCGGAAGTCGAAGTCGTTGAACATGTCTTTCAGGGCAGCCTGACAATCGTCAAAATCGCCATCAACCGCCAGTGCATGTACGTTGCTGTCCGCGGGCGTCGTCATCTGACGGCGTTGCACCTCGGACACGCGGCCATGCGGATACAGAATGAACACGTCAACCGCGTCTAACCCCCGGAACGCCTCAATCGCGGCCGAGCCGGTGTCGCCACTCGTCGCGCCCACGATGGTCACGCGATCCCCGCGCCGCTTAAGCGCCACCTGAAACAGCTGACCAATCAACTGCATGGCGAAATCCTTGAAGGCCAATGTCGGTCCGTGAAACAGTTCCAGTAGAAAGTGGTTCTCATTCAGCTGTTTCAGCGGCGCCCGGGCGTCGTGACCGAAGCCCTTGTAAGCACGGGCGATGATCTCCTTGAACTCATCTTCAGCAAACGATCCCCTCACATAAGGCCACATCACCCGAAACGCGATGTCCTCATAAGGCAGACCAGCCAAAGCAGCGATGTCATCCCGCGACATCACCGGGAATTCGGCAGGCACATAGAGGCCGCCGTCGCGGGCCAACCCGGTCAGCATCGCGTCTTCAAAGCTCAGTTCGGGCGCTTGCCCACGGGTCGAGATGTATTTCATTGCGTTTCACTCTCAGACAGGGCGCGACTGCGCCACAGAAAATACCCAGTCATCGCGACCCAGACCAGGGCCAAACCAAACCAGGTCACCGCATATTGCAGGTGATCATTCGGTATGCCTGCGGTCAGCACAGGCAGTGGGGTGATGTCGGGGTCGGTTTGCGAGCGGGCGATCAGCAACACCGGCTCGGTTCCCAATTCACTGGCCAATGCAGGGACGTCGCGGGCAAACCAGATGTTTTCATCCATGTCCGGCGCGGGCGTGTAACCATCGATCTCATCCGGCCAATGCAGATTGCCGATGATCTCCATCTCGCCAAGCTGACGCAGGGTTGATTTGGCTGTGGTCGAGACAAAGCCACGGTCGATCATCAATGTACGCTCACCCGATTTGAACGGTGCAATGATACGATATCCGGGACCCACCTGCTTGACCGAGACCAGTACATGGATTTCCCCCCGCAGCATCTCTCCGGCCACAACAACCGGCAGATAACGATGCGTTGCGGGATCGATTAGGTCAGGCAGTCTTACCGGATCTCCTGAGATGCGGGTGTCGATATCTGCCAACAAACCCTCTTTCCAATGCAAACGTTGCACCTGCCATGCGCCAAGCGACAGCAGGATCGCCAAACCGGCAATTCCGAAGATCAGCAGGAACAGGATGCGGCGCATTTCGAACCCGTGTTTGTTGCAGTTAGGCGTCAGAACCGGCGCCTTGTTAAAGTCTGCGCAGACGTAAATGCAACCGCGCAATTGTATGGGGCGCAATCTTGCGCCCCGGATAGAGAAAAAGCCGCCCCTCAGGGCGGCTTTTGCAATTGGATAGCCTGACAGGCGCTACATCAACGGGGCCTGGCCCCAGATGTAGACAGCGAAGAAAAGGAACAGCCAAACAACGTCCACGAAGTGCCAGTACCAGGCTGCGGCTTCGAACCCGACATGCTTTTCTGGCGTAAAGTCCCCGCGCAGCGCCCGGATCAAACAAACCGACAGGAAGATCGTTCCGATAAGGACGTGGAAACCGTGGAAACCCGTTGCCATGAAGAAGTTCGAATAGAATTGATCATCGCCGAACTTCCAGCCCTCATGCGCCAGCAATTCGTAATACTCGAACGCCTGCAGCGCGGTGAACGCAACCCCAAGGACAATACCAATAGCCAGACCATTGATCAGCGCCTTGCGATCATTGTCATGCACCAGCGCATGGTGCGCCCAGGTGATGGCACAGCCTGACAGCAGCAGGACCAGCGTGTTGATCAAAGGTAGGTGGAACGGGTCGACCGCGTGAATATCCGGCTGGATGTATTCGGTGCCGGCATAGTCATACATCGGATACATGCGATGTTTGAAGAACGACCAGAACCAGGCAAAGAAGAACATCACCTCGGACATAACAAACAGGATGAAGCCGTAGCGCAGGCCGATGCGGACAACCGGCGTGTGATCCCCTTGACGGCTTTCAACCACAACCTCGGACCACCAGGCGAACATGGTATAAAGCACGGCAATCAGGCCCGCCCAGAACATCCACGGAGTGACTCCGTGCATCCACAGGACGGCTCCGAACAGCATCACAAATCCGCCAACGGCGCCAATCAGCGGCCAGATTGATGGGTTCAGAATATGGTAGTCATGGTCTTTAGCGTGTGCCATCAGCGTCCCTCACCTACAGGCGTTAGTTCGTTTTTTTATCGGACTGCGCGTCAAGGGCGGCATAGCCCTCGGGCAGGTCAATTTCGTAGAATGTATACGACAGAGTGATCGTATGCACATATTTGGCTTCAAGATCTTCGACGATTTCAGGATCGACGAAGAAACTTACCGGCATCTCAACCCGTTCCCCGGGTTGCAGCACCTGCTCTTCAAAGCAGAAGCAAGCAATTTTCTGAAAATACCCACCTGCAGAATAGGGCGCCACGTTATATGACGCTTGTCCAGCAATGGGGCGGTCGGTCGGGTTATGGGCCTCGTAAAAGGCTAATCCGGTTTCACCGATGCGGACCTCCATCTCGCGCGCAACCGGTTTGAATTCCCAGGCCATGTCCTTGGCTTTGGACGCATCGAAGCGCACTGTCACGGTCCGATCCAGAATGTCTTCGGGGGCGGCCTCAGCTACACCTGTTGTGCCACCAAACCCGGTGACGCGGCAGAACCAGTCATAGAAGGGCACAGATGCCCAAGCCAGGCCACCCATCAGAACAACCACACCCACCGTTTGCGCAACAGTCTTCTGAGGACCGGTCAGTGCCATTAGTTCTGAACCTCTTGCTGCGCCATTCCAAAATCGGTGCCCGAGACCTTGACGACGGTCAGGCCGAAAATGATGACGATGAACGCTGCCAACGTCAGCCCCACGCCCAGATTGCGCCCGAAACGGCGCTGATGCAGTTCGTGGCTTTTGCGCAAGCTCATGACCAACCTCCCAATCCGTAGGGTTTCAGCAACGCTTCAACCAGGATCGCGCCGAAATGAAGAAAGAGATAGAGCAATGACAGCTTGAAGAAAGACCGCTCGACCTTGAAGTTATCCGCTTCCGAGTCGGCTTCGGTCCGGCGCGAAATCTTCCAGGCACCGCTTAGGAACAGCGCATTCAGGATAAGGGCAACCGTCAGATACACGGGACCGCCAATATTGGAGAACGCAGTTCCAACGGCCAGTACCGCAAGCAGGACAGTGTAGATCAGGATATGCGTCCGGGTTGCACGTCGGCCATGCGTCACGGTCAGCATCGGCACGCCCGCATCGTCGTAATCCGACCGCATGAACAGCGCCAGCGCCCAGAAATGCGGTGGCGTCCACATGAAGGTCAGGGCAAACATCAACCACGGCTCAAGTGGCATCGAGCCTGTGGCTGCGACCCAGCCGATGACCGGCGGAAATGCCCCGGCAGCACCGCCAATCACGATGTTCTGCGGCGTCGAACGTTTCAGCCACATCGTATAGACGACAACATAGAAGAAAATCGTGAAAGCCAGAAACGCGCCGGCAATCCAATTGGTCGCCAGCCCCAGCATGATCACGGACAGGCCGGACAGCGCCAGCCCCAACGCCAGTGCTTCGCCTTCTTCAATCTTGCCGGAGGGGATCGGACGACCTTTGGTTCGTTTCATCACCTTGTCGATATCCGCGTCCCACCACATGTTCAGGGCACCCGAAGCACCGCCGCCTATCGCTATGAACAAAATAGCGCAGAACCCGACAAACGGATGAACCGGAACCGGCGCGGCCAGCAATCCGACCAGAGCCGTGAAGACAACAAGAGACATCACGCGCGGCTTCAGCAGGGCGAAGTAATCGCCAAAGCTGGCCTCGTCCGCGCGGGGCTGCGCGGCTACGGTGCTGGCATTGATGCTTGCGTCGGTCATTTCCGGTCCTTCTGGGGCGAAAGCTGCGCGAAACCCCGCACAGCTTGCATCTTAAGTCGGGTAGGCAGACCCTACCCTATCCGCGCTCAGTTCGAGGCGACCTTAAAGCTCTGCGGCAAGCCTGCGTATTCGTCGATCGCGCCTGTCAGCCATTCGTCATACGCTTCCTGGCTCACCACCTTGACGGTGATCGGCATATAGGCGTGGTCTTTGCCGCACAATTCCGAACACTGGCCAAAATAGATGCCTTCTTTCTCAGCTTCAAACCACAGCTCGGCCAAGCGGCCCGGCACACCATCCTGCTTCACGCCGAACGATGGGATCGTCCAGGAATGGATCACGTCTGATGCGGTCACTTGCATCACCACCACTTTGTTCACCGGCACAACAACTGCGGTATCTGTCGCCAGCAGCCATTCATCCGAGCTGTAGCCGGCGTCGGACAGCTTGGCGCGCATTGCATCGTCCAGAACAAACGGGGTCACATCGGCATCCGCGGGGCGCGTTCCTTCGTCCAACGTCGCCGGGTGGCCCAGCAGATAGCTGTCGAACGCAAAATCATGATCGACATATTCATAGGTCCAGTACCACTGGTTGCCGACAACTTTGATGACGACATCGCCCTTAGGAATTTCCTGTTGCTGGAACAGAACGGGCAATGAGAAAGCGCCGATAAAAACCAGAATCACGATAGGTCCAAGCGTCCACGCAATTTCCACGGGGGTGTAGTGTGAAAAGCCCGCTGGCGTTGGATTGACGCGCTTGTTGTAGCGCACGATGCAATAGACCAGAAGCCCCGCAACGAACACACAGATCACGGTGATGATCACCAGAATCATCGTATCGAGACGATGTATCTGATCGGCAAGTACAGTGGCCGCTGGCTGAAAGCCCCAACCGCCATCAACTGGCTTGCCAATAATTTCAAGCTCCTGAGCCATGGCGGGAAGGCTGGAGAGGGCTGTCACTAACCCCGAAAGCATCAAAGCATTCTTCATGTTCTGTCCTGATCGTTTGATCTTTACGTCCCTGGCGAAAAGGTGTGAATCGGTCACACCTCACCCGTTGTCTTTGGCCGCGTTAAAAACCATATTCCGTCGGGTAGATAAAGCAAAATGCTTGCGTCAAACAGACGCTATTTTTGATCTGGATCAAACCGGAAAGGCCGCAACCCATGTCTCAAGCCCCGTTTCGCCCATTTGAGAGCGCACTTCCGCATGATGAAGCACTGGCCGTTCTGCGGTCCGCAACCGCCGGCGCGGAAGACGGTGAGCTGTTTGTAGAACGGCGTAAATCTGAGGCGCTGGTCTTTGACGATGGCCGTCTGCGCACGGCCTCGTATGACGCATCCGAAGGGTTCGGCCTGCGGGCAGTGCAGGGAGAAGTGGCGGGTTACGCCCATTCAACCGATGTTTCGATCCCCTCCCTGAAGCGGGCCGCAGAAACCGCGCGGTTGGCCGTAGGCGATGGCGGGGGCACGCTTGCCGGGGCGCCGATGGCCACCAACAAACGTCTGTACACGGACGAAGATCCGATCGACTCGGCCAGTTTCCCTGTGAAGGTTGAAACGCTGCGCGAGATCGACGCCTTTGCCCGAGATCTGGATTCGCGGGTCGTGCAAGTTAGCGCGACCATTGCCGCTGCGGTGCAAGAGGTCGAAATCCTGCGCCCCGACGGCGTGCTGGTGCGCGATGTGCGTCCAATGACACGCGTGAACATCTCTGTCATCGTCGAACAGAACGGGCGGCGCGAGAGCGGCTCGGCAGGTGGCGGCGGCCGCGTGGGACTAAGCGGGCTGATTGATCCAACCGATTGGCAGGACAAGGCCCGCGAGGCTCTGCGGGTCGCTCTGGTCAACCTGGATGCGGTCCCTGCCCCGGCGGGCGTGATGGAAGTGGCACTAGGTCCCGGCTGGCCCGGTATCCTGCTGCACGAGGCAATCGGTCATGGGCTGGAGGGAGATTTCAACCGCAAAGGCAGCTCGGCCTTTTCTGGGTTGATGGGCCAGCAGATCGCCTCGAAAGGTGTGACCGTTGTGGATGACGGCACAATTGCAGATCGGCGCGGGTCGATCTCGGTAGATGATGAGGGCACGCCAAGTTCGCGGACGGTGCTGATCGAAGATGGTATCCTGACCGGATACATGCAGGACCGACAGAACGCGCGTTTGATGGGCGTTTCACCAACCGGCAATGGTCGGCGGCAAAGCTATGCGCACAAACCGATGCCTCGGATGACCAACACGATCATGCTGGGCGGCGACGCCGATCCTGTAGAGTTGGTGTCCGAGATCAAGGATGGCATCTGGGCGGTCGGCTTTGGCGGTGGTCAGGTGGACATCACCAACGGCAAATTCGTGTTTTCCTGCACCGAAGCGTATCGTGTTGAAAACGGCAAGATCGGCGCACCTGTCAAGGGTGCAACGCTGATCGGCGATGGCCCATCGGCGCTGAAGCGTATTCGCGGACTGGGCAATGACATGGCGCTGGACCCCGGCATGGGCACCTGCGGCAAGGACGGACAATGGGTGCCGGTTGGTGTTGGTCAACCCACGGTCCTGATGGATGGCCTGACCATCGGAGGATCGGCCGCCTGAGTCGGAACCGGGCCGTTTCACAAGGCGCACGGTTAACCTTGCGCCTTTTTTGTTTGACGCATTTTCTTTTTGCCTGACGTATCCCTGAATACCGACAAAACCATTTTCTGTTTATTTTACATATAGATAAATATGTTTGTCGTAGTAATCTCAGAAAGGATTGCGGATAATTTATTGAGATTCACCAGGTGTTAACCCGGTCTCCCGTAAACCAGTTCTGCAATCAGGCGGAGCATCGGATGACCGAAGAGCAGCTTTCTTCCAATCACCCCCCACTCCCACCCACCACGGAAGAGGACCGGTTTTCCTGGCTCCGTCTGTTGCGCTCGCGCAAGGTTGGCCCGGCAACGTTCCGGCGCCTGCTCAGCGAGCACGGGTCAGCGCAGAACGCGCTGGCCGCGCTGCCTGAAATGGCACGCGCCGCCGGGATAGAAGGGTATGAAATATGCCCTCCGGGCGTCGTCGAGGCGGAGATCAAGGCCGCAAAGGCTGCCAAAGCACGGCTTTTGTGCCTTGGCGCCGCCGATTTTCCCAAAGCCCTGCACGATGTATCAGACGCTCCGCCACTTTTGTGGGCCATTGGCGACATCTCGATCCTGGAGCGTCCCGCGATTGCAATGGTCGGCGCACGCAATTGTTCCTCTCTGGGCGCAAGAATGGCGCGTGGTCTGGCCAAAGAGCTGGGGGAACAGGGATATACCGTAGTCTCAGGACTGGCACGCGGCATCGATACCTCAGCCCATATGGCCACACTGAACACCGGCACCGTGGCCGTGATGGCCGGTGGCGTCGACGTGATCTATCCGGCAGAAAACGCTGACCTGGCGCATGACATTGCAACAACCGGGCTACGATTGTCAGAGCAACCGATGGGCGTAACGCCTCAGGCGCGGCACTTTCCGCGCCGGAATCGCATCATATCAGGGTTGGCGCAGGCTGTCGTCGTGGTTGAAGCAGCGGCGAAATCGGGCAGCCTGATTACTGCGCGGGATGCGCTGGATCAGGGGCGCGAGGTGCTGGCTGTTCCCGGCCATCCATTTGACGCCAGGGCCGCAGGGTGCAACCTGTTGATTCGCGATGGTGCAACACTGGTCCGATCAGCCGACGACGTCGTTGACGCCCTACCGCAGCGGCAGAACACGGTTGAAAAGGAAGTGATCGCACCGCTGGTTGCCACGCACTCGCGTGGGGCATCGCCAGCAACCCTGCATCACGAGATTCTGACACGGCTTGGTCCTTCACCAATCGCCGAGGATCAATTGATCCGCGACATCGCAGCAAGCGCTGGCGAAATCGGCCCGGCTCTGGTCGACCTAGAGCTCGACGGACGCATACAGCGACAACCAGGCGGCCTGCTGGCGCTGTCGGCTTGAAGCCGCCACAAGGCTGCAACCCTGCGTGAACACTCAAATTAGTTCGCGTATGACCAGGTTGTAATAGAATGGTTTTTTGGCCCCAACTCGTTGGTCAAAAGGAACGCATTGACAATTCGATCTTGCCCCACACATTTTGCACCGCCATATAAGGCGCCATATCCGTCGAGCGAGGTCTTCCCTTAAATGCCTGTAGTTGTTGTAGAATCTCCGGCCAAAGCTAAAACGATCAATAAATACCTTGGCCCCGACTACACAGTTTTGGCCTCTTACGGCCATGTGCGGGACCTGCCGCCCAAGGATGGATCGGTTGATACCGATGATGAATTTTCCATGAAATGGGAAGTCGGCAGCGACAGTCGCAAACATGTCAAAGCCATTGCCGACGCACTGAAAGAAGATAACGCCCTGATCCTCGCCACTGACCCCGATCGCGAGGGAGAGGCGATCAGCTGGCACTTGCAGGAGGCATTGACCAAGCGCCGGTCGATCAAGAAGGACACGCCAGTTAGCCGCGTGACCTTTAACGCGATCACAAAAGACGCCGTGACCGAGGCGATGCAGAACCCACGTCAGGTCGATATGCCGCTGGTCGAGGCCTATCTGGCCCGTCGTGCGTTGGACTATCTTGTCGGCTTTAACCTGTCGCCTGTTCTGTGGCGGAAACTGCCCGGAGCGAAATCTGCAGGCCGCGTGCAATCGGTTTGCCTGCGCCTGATCGTCGAACGCGAGATGGAGATCGAGGCGTTCAAGCCCGTCGAATACTGGTCGGTGCGCGCGTTGTTCGAAACACCACGCGGTCAGACCTATGAGGCGCGTCTTGTCACTCTGGCCGGCAAAAAACTGGATAAACACGACCTGACGAATGCGACGCAGGCAGAGTTGGCGGTTCAAGCGATCACCAGCCGCGCTCTGAGCGTCACCTCGGTCGAGGCCAAGCCCGCCGCCCGCAATCCCAGCGCCCCGTTTATGACGTCGACCTTGCAGCAGGAAGCCAGCCGCAAGTTCGGCATGGGCGCGCGCCATGCGATGCAGGTGGCGCAACGTCTGTATGAGGCTGGCTACATTACTTATATGCGGACAGACGGGATCGACATGGCACCCGAGGCTGTGACAGCCACACGCGATGTGATTGGCGACCGCTATGGCGCTGAATACGTGCCGGACAGCCCGCGTATGTACAAGAACAAGGCCAAGAACGCCCAAGAAGCCCACGAGTGTATACGTCCAACGGATATGTCCCGCGATGCCAAGACGCTGAAGCTGACGGATGAGGATCAGCGCAAGCTGTATGACCTGATCTGGAAACGTACCATCGCCTGCCAGATGGCGGCGGCGCGTCTTGAACGCACCACGGTTGAGATCGGCAGCGCTGATGGACAGGTCGGACTACGCGCCACCGGGCAAGTGGTGATGTTCGATGGTTTCATGCGGGTTTACGAAGAAGGCCGTGACGATGTCGCCGATGAGGACGACAAGCGCCTGCCGCAAATCATGCAGGGCGATCCGTCGCCATTTGCCAAGGCTTTGCTGCGCGAGCAGTTCGCCAAGGCGACAAGCGACAGCGGTGACAGAGTTGCGAAAGAGGCGGTCTTATCTGAAAACGAATCCGTGTTGGCCCTGCAACACCATACCCAACCGCCCCCGCGCTATACTGAGGCAACGCTGGTCAAACGCATGGAAGAGCTAGGCATCGGACGGCCGTCAACCTATGCCTCGATCGTGACTACGATTCAGGATCGCGAATATGTGCGCAAGGACAAGAACCGGCTAATCCCCGAAGAGAAGGGGCGCATCGTTACGATCTTCCTGCTGAATTTCTTCCGGCAATATGTGGGCTATGAATTCACCGCAACGTTAGAAGAGCAGCTAGACGACGTGAGCGCCGGTGGCCGCGACTACAAAGAGTTGCTGAGCAAGTTCTGGCGCGATTTCTCGGCAGCGATTGGCGAAACGTCCGAGCTTCGCATTTCCGAAGTGCTGGACAAGCTCGACGAGGCACTGGCCCCGCAGCTTTATCCTCCGCGCGAGGATGGTAGTGACCCTCGTATCTGTCCGAAATGCGGTGCTGGGCAGCTCCACCTGAAAACGTCACGCACCGGCGGGTTCGTCGGCTGTGGCAATTACCCTGAATGTACCTATACGCGACCTATCGCCGGCGAAGGCGCACAGGGCGAAGAACGCCTGCTGGGCGAAGACGCAGGCGATGAAATCTGGCTGAAGTCCGGCCGGTTCGGACCTTATGTGCAACGTGGTGAGCCCACGCCCGAGAACAAAAAGCCGCCACGCGCATCCCTGCCGCGCGGTTGGAGTAAGGATGACCTTGATCTGGAAAAGGCGCTGACCCTGCTCAGCCTGCCACGCCAGATTGGCGATCATCCCGAAGGCGGTATGATCACCTCAAATTTCGGACGGTTTGGTCCTTACCTGATGCATCAGTTGGCCGATGAAGCCAAACCCGTCTATGCCAACCTCAAAGACCCAAATGATGTGTTCGAGATCGGTATGAACCGCGCTGTAGAGCTGTTGGCCGAAAAACGCGCCAATCCGGGTCGGCGCGGACAGGCGGCTGCAAAACCACTGAAAGACTTAGGTGAGCATCCCGATGGCGGCGCGATGCAGGTGCTGGATGGGCGCTATGGGCCTTATGTCAAATGGGAAAAGGTCAATGCGACCTTGCCAAACGACATCAAACCCGAGGATGTAACGCTGGAAATGGCGGTCGAGCTGGCCAACGAGAAGGCGGCCAAGAAAGGCTCCAAGAAAAAAGCGGCGCCAAAGAAAAAAACGGCACCGAAGAAAACGACCAAGAAGGCCGCCAGTTAGCCGTTAGGTAGAAATACCATCACCCCCTTGGTTTCATTGACTTCCCCGTGACGTGGCGGCACAACCTGCCCATCACCATGTCATTGGGGGAGTTTTCCATGAAGAAAGTCTATGCCAATGCCGCCGATGCGCTCAATGGGGTGTTGTCGGATGGCATGCTGATTGCCGCAGGCGGGTTCGGCCTGTGCGGCATTCCCGAGCTGCTGCTTGAGGCAATCAAAGACTCCGGTGCTCAGAATCTGACCTTTGCCTCGAACAATGCAGGCGTTGATGATTTCGGCATCGGTATTTTGCTACAGACCAAGCAGGTCAAGAAGATGATCAGTTCATATGTTGGCGAAAACGCAGAGTTCATGCGTCAGTACCTCAGCGGCGAACTAGAGCTAGAGTTCAACCCTCAAGGCACACTGGCCGAACGCATGCGCGCCGGTGGCGCAGGTATTCCTGGCTTTTATACCAAGACTGGTGTGGGCACAGTGATTGCCGATGGCAAGGAACATAAGGATTTCAACGGCGAAACCTATATCCTTGAAGAAGGCCTTTTCGCTGACCTGGCCATCGTCAAAGCGTGGAAAGCGGACGATACAGGCAATCTGGTGTTTCGGAAAACTGCCCGGAACTTCAATGTACCAGCGGCAACCTGCGGCAAAATCTGTGTAGCCGAGGTGGAAGAGATTGTTCCACGCGGCTCGCTGGACCCGGATTCGATCCACCTGCCCGGCATCTATGTGAATCGCATTGTTCAAGGCAGCCATGAAAAGCGTATTGAACAACGCACCACCCGCAAGAAGGAGGACGCATAATGCCCTGGGACCGAAATCAGATGGCTGCTCGTGCAGCGGATGAGCTTGAAGACGGCATGTATGTAAACCTCGGCATCGGGATCCCGACCCTGGTGGCGAACTACGTGGGTGACAAAGACATCACGCTGCAATCCGAAAACGGCATGCTTGGTATGGGGCCCTTCCCGTTCGAGGGCGAAGAGGACCCTGACCTGATCAATGCGGGCAAGCAGACGATCACCGAATTGTCCCGCACCGCCTATTTCGACAGTGCCACATCCTTTGCAATGATCCGGGGCGGTAAAATCGCCGCTGCAATTCTGGGCGCGATGGAAGTGGATGAAAAAGGCGATCTGGCCAACTGGATGATCCCTGGGAAGCTGGTTAAGGGAATGGGTGGCGCCATGGATCTTGTGGCGGGCGTAGGCCGCGTCATCGTCGTAATGGACCACACCAACAAGCACGGTGATTCAAAAGTTCTGTCAAAATGCACTTTGCCGTTGACGGGCAAAGGCGTTGTGGATCGCATCATAACCAATCTCGGTGTTTTGGATGTGGTCGAGGGTGGCCTGAAGATCGTCGAACTGGCGGATGGTGTCAGCGAAGATGAAATGCGCGCCGCAACCGAAGCAAAGATCGTCACCTAGCCCCTTAGGCGACCGGGTCCAAATCAAAAGCCCGCCGGATTTGGCGGGCTTTGTTAGTTTGACGTCTGAAATACGCAGCCATCTGAAATCAGATCAGGAGGCGTGGTGCACAGCGCTCGGGCGATCTGAAACGCGGCAAGAACCTTGGGAACATAGTCCCGTGTTTCAGAATAAGGTGGCACGCCACTGTGTTTGCGTACGGCGCCTTCTCCGGCATTGTAGCCAGCCAAGACCAGAATCGGATCGTTTCCGAACTCTCCCATCAACCAGTTCAGATATTTCACGCCCCCTGCGATGTTCTGCTCTGGTTTGAGACTGTCCTGAACGCCAAACCGTTTGGCAGTGGCAGGCATCAATTGCATAAGCCCCTGCGCACCTGCGGAGCTAACGGCATCCACACGACCGGCAGATTCCACCGAAATGACTGCTAGGACCAGCGCAGGTGATACGTTGGTGCCAACCGTAGAGCGCAGGATCTCAATCCCTTGCTCTTGCGCGATGTTCTGTAACGTCTGCAGCCGGGGTGATCTTACGCTGGTTGCGGCCAGAGCGTTGATGGCGTCGTCCAACCGCCCTGATCCTGCTTGGGCCAATTCAGGCGAGATCCTGTCCCAAAAGGCTGTGTACGCCCCTTTTGGATTTGCTTTGACACCAGCACCTGGGGCGGAAGGCGGAGTGATTTTTGCAGGCGTGGCGACTTCCGGGACAGCCAGTTCAACACCTGTACTAGGGGCGGAAGGTCTGGCAGCGTGCTCTTCTTCGGTGATCTGCACGGTGATGCGCGGGCGATCCCCAGGCGCTGGGGCCTTGATCCGCTTGTAAACACCACGCGGCTCAACTTCGGTCGCGATTGCTGGCGCCACGCCCGATGTCAGAAACGCCAACACGCCGGCGCATATAAGTGCGTCCCGGGGATTCATTTGCCTGCCTCATGTTTTCTTTTCCGCGATTTGAACCCCGAATCTTCCCGCAACGCCAGAAAAACAAAGCGAAATGGGGCAATTTCGCCTCATTTGCCGCAATTTTGCATCGCTACAACAACCTCTGACATTGGTTAATGAAATTTTTACTGTTTAAAATCATATTGTTAGGCAATTTATCATCAAAAAGTTAAGCCCGACGACAAAAAATCCGCGTTTGGCCCAATTCCTGCCACGCGTGAAGGGCAAAACTTGTCCCATACCGAGACGGACTTGAGCGGACTGAGAGAGAAAGCTCTGGAAGACGCCGAGGTTCAACAGACTTTTTTTAGATCCTTTAGGAGGGACATAACATGATCAAGTTCATCAAGAACTTCCGCAAAGACGAAGACGGCGCCGTAACAGTTGACTGGGTCGTTCTGACCGCTGCAGTCATCGGCCTGGGCACCGTTGCTTACACACAGATTTCTGACGGTGCGGTTGGCCTGGCCACCGACGTGAACACCGCTCTGTCGGGCGCAACCATCAGCACCGGCACCAACGCTGGTACCGCGGGTGGTATCACCGGCGAAGGCACCAACAACTAAGCCTGATATTTCTCCTTTCCGGAGACGAGACCGCGCCCTTTCTGGGCGCGGTTTTTTCTTGTTAGTTGAACACTTACGCAGGCCAAACACCTCTGTGCCCGAATATCTCTGCGCTCAAACTAGGCTTTTCGCTCGGTGAAAGTTTGGAGGCTCATTTGCAGCCTCCTTAACCAGCACATCAGAACATGGTGTTCATTGCGGGAATAATACTACGTTCCAGCGCTTGATTGTTGCTTAATAAGTCGAGATTACGGCATATAAATCAATGTTTTGCCCAATTCCCGCCATCCATGACGATCACAAATATATGAACGAAATAGCGCATCGGCGCCAATCAATTATCAACTTCTCGTCAGGCATCGCCCGGCGGCAGGCTGCTAGAAAGGCAAAACATGAACCGGTTTTTTAAAGCCTTCAAAGTGTCGGAAGACGGCGCCGTAACGGTGGACTGGGTTGTGTTAACAGCTTTGATAATCGGCCTGGCCACGTTGCTATACTTCGCTATCCAGACAGGAACGATTGGCTTAAGCGGCAATGTTAACTCTGCGCTAAGCAGCTCAACTGTCAGCACCGGCACAAGTCTCGGTGGCGCGGGTGGCTTCACGACAGCAGGCACGGCCGGCGGCGGCGGGTAACTTTTCCTCGCCCGGCAGCTTAGCAACTACACGCTAGCTGCACTCTATTCCCAAATGCTATCGCATGATCAGTGGCGTTTCGTCACCGTTGAATACATGCAAAACTTCTAGGCTCCGGCTGTAAGTCTGGTGCCAAAATAGCGATGAAGCGCGCAATTCGATATTTTGTCCAATTTTTCGACACAATTTCGTTCTAAAGAATATGCTGTTTCATTATTTTGCTTAGGCCGGTACACGCGACGCCAAGGCAATAAAGAGGTATGTACATGCGAGCAGTTTTTGGACTTGTCCTAATCGTCGGGATCGCCTTGGCCGGTGGAGCGGTCTATATGGCGCGCAACTATATCTCAGCATATCAAGCCGAGCTCGCGCGGGAACGCTTGGCGGCGCAAGAAGCTTTGGCAAATGCTCAGGTGGAAGTGATTCCTACAGTCAGCGTCATCGTTTCGAACCGGCTACTGAAGTACGGCGAAAAGTTAGCCCAAGAAGATGTGCGAATCGTGGACTGGCCAGAGAATGCCGTGCCCGAAGGAAGTTTCCTTGAGATGACTGCGCTTTTTCCTGAAACGGCCAATGGTGATCGGTACGTTCTTAGGACCATGGAAAAAGACGAAGCACTCATGGCTGTCAAAATCACCGAACCAGGTGAAAAGGCCGGTTTGACGTCGCGCCTCGAAAAAGGCATGCGCGCCTTTGCAATCAGTGTTGACGTCGCATCGGGCGTGTCCGGTTTTTTGCGGCCCGGCGACAATGTCGATGTCTATTGGACGGGATCGCTTAGGGGTATCGTAGACGGTGCCGAAGGCGAGATCACACGCCTCATCCAGCCGAAAATCCAACTGATCGCAGTTGATCAAACTGCGGGATCAGACGTTACAGGTGCCACAATCGCACGCACGGTCACCGTGGCCGCGACGCCTCAGCAAGTCGCATCGCTTGCCCAGGCCCAAAATACAGGTCGCCTGTCGCTGGCCTTGGTGGGCGTTGAGGAAGAAGCCGTCGCGACGGCGACTATTGAGGTCGACCAAAAGTCGCTTCTTGGTATTGTGGATGTTGCGCCGGCGCCAAAGAAGGCTCCGAAACAAGTTTGCACCATCAAGACACGCCGTGGCGGAGATATCGTCGTAACCGAGATCCCCTGCACAAATTGACTTTAATTCAGAGTGTTAGTTGATCTAAGCCGCGCCAATAGCGCGGCTTAGATCGTTTTAGTTGTTGCCTATTGTCCACATAAGGAAAATTCCAGAAACCATTGATTATTGCAATAAATTCGGAATTCGCGCAGTCTCATTCAGCATAGGGCATAAGACCCAAAAAACGAGGCGTGATCGGAGAGGCAGGTCACATGACAATACGTTCCTGGATCAGCGCAACCCTGCTGGGGTTGTCGCTTGTTGTGGGCCCGGTCGGCGATGCCGCCTGGGCTGAAACTCTTCGCGTGGTAAAGAAAGGCACAGTGGAAACACTGGATGTGCCGATGAGCCGCGCGATCGTTGTTGAAAGCGAACAACCGTTTGCAGAGCTTAGTATTGCCAACGCAGGCATTGCTGATATCTCATCGCTTTCTGATCGTACCATTTACGTGTTAGGTAAAGCACCTGGCACAACAACGATGACACTGTTTGATGGCGCCGGAAACCTGATTGCCAATGTTCGGGTTCGCGTTGCACCAGATGTGACCGAATTCAAAGAGCGGTTGCGTCAAATTCTTCCCGCAGAACAGATCGAAGTACGCACGGCCAATGACGGTATTGTCTTGTCCGGCACCGTATCCAGTGCCGCAAAGCTTGCTCGCGCGCTTGAATTGGCAGAACGTTATGCGCCGGAACGTGTTTCGAATCTGATGTCCGTGGGCGGTGTTCAACAAGTCATGCTGAAAGTTCGGTTTGCAGAAATGAACCGCACAGTCGCAAAGAACTTGTCAGCATCGCTTGGTTTTGGTGGTGGAGACGTTACGGCGGGCTTCAACACCTTGAACTCTCAAGGTGCATTGTCCAACGCTCTTGGGAACAACATTCCCTTGGTCCAGTCAAACACAGGTGCCATTCTTTTCGGGTTTGGTGCAGGGTCAACTCAGGTTCGTCTTCTTCTAGAAGCTCTTGAAAATAAAGGACTTGCGCGCAGCCTGGCAGAACCAAACCTGTCCGCTCTGTCTGGTCAGGAAGCATCGTTCCTGGCGGGCGGCGAAGTCCCGATCCCGGTACCACAGGACGATGGTGTTGTTGCCATTGAATACAAAGCGTTTGGCGTCGAAATGGACTTTGTCCCGCGCGTCGTTGATGGCGACCTGATCAACCTTGAACTCGGGACGGCAGTATCCAGCATCGATACCAGCTCGAACTTCACGATCAACGGCGACACAGTCCCAAGCTTCATCACACGTCAAGCTAAAACAACGATCGAACTGCGCGACGGCGAAAGCTTTGCCATCGCTGGCCTGATTCAGGACAACTTCGCTGATCTGAGCAGTCAGGTTCCCTGGTTGGGTGACGTCCCGGTGCTGGGCGCCCTGTTCCGTAGTGCTGAATACCAGCGCGAGCAAAGCGAACTTGTAATCATTATCACTGCGCATCTGGTTTCTCCAACGCGTGGAGAAGCGCTTGCGTTGCCCACCGACCGCGTCAAACCGCCCAGTGAGTTCGACCTGTTCGTAAATGGCCGCGTCGCACGCACTGAACGCATCGGTGCCGGCGGAGCTTCTGAAGTCGCCAACCAAGACTTCGGCAGCTCTTACGGTTATGTCCTAGATTGATCAGGAGGATTGGACCAATGCAAAAGTGGATCATCACACTAGGTCTGACGGTTGCTGTCGCCGCTTCTTGTACCCGCGAAGCCGGCTACGAGATTGATCGCGGCACGTTCGGAAACGCGACCTTAAACAATGTTCAGGTCATGAACGGCGAATTGACATACGCTCAGATTCTCAGCCGCCGCTTTGCTGCGGATGTGCCGAGCCAGATCAACTTCGCGTTCAACAGTTCGCAATTGGACGCTTCGGCTCAACAGATCTTGTTGCAACAGGCGGATTGGATCAAACAATTCCCTGAAGCCCGTTTCCGTGTTTACGGCCATACGGATGCAGTCGGCTCGACCAGCTACAACAAAAGCTTGGGACTACGCCGAGCACAGGTAGTTGTGGCGTTCTTTGCCCAGCAAGGCATATCAAGATCGCGGCTTGAAGCGGTTGTATCGTTCGGGAAAACCCGCCCGCTGGTTGCGACGCCCAACCGGGACCGCCGAAACCGCCGAACAGTAACAGAAGTCTCAGGCTTTGTGGATGGCAACCCACAAACCTTGGATGGAAAGTATGCCGAGATCGTCTATCGCGAATACGTGGAAAGTGCGACCACGCTCAGCATTATCCAGGAAGTCGAAGCGACAGGCGGCGCTGAATAATACCCCGAAATGGGCGGCATCGTCGCCCATTTCCCTACAATTGGTTCTTTTGCGCCCAATTATTGCCCAACTTCCCAGCGAATTTGTGAACAATTGGGAAATCTGCGACCAGAATTGACCGCAAAGGGGCGACAGCAAACCAAGCCGGGCGTTCTTCGTTCGCGTGAGTTGCCAAGCCTTCACGACGAGGATTGTGTGCATGACAAGCGCGACACCACAAGACGACAACACTGCAATCCTCGCCTGTACAATCAGTCGAGATGTTCAGAACTTTGACTTGCTGATCGAAGACATGGAAGCCGCCCTGGGTGAAAACTGGGGCGATCTTGGTTTCGCAGAAGCACTGGCCTTTTTCAGCCAACCCGAAGCAAATTCACTGCAATTCGTAGCTCTGGCGATCGACAGCGAAGACGAGGACAACCTGTCCTTGATGGGCGAGATCATCAGCCAGGCCAAAGAGAAGAAGATCAAAGTCGTCCTGATAGCTGAGGACGTGACCCCAGCGTCTCTGCATCAGTTATTGCGCAAAGGCGCTGATGAGTTTGTGCCCTACCCTCTTCCTGAAGGCGAACTGCAGGAAGCCATCGAGCGGATGAAGCAGCCCGACCCGGTTGTCGCCGCGCAGGTGGCATCCGCTGCGCAGGCCTCCGGTGATTCGAAAGAGGGCGCCCTGTTTGTCGTGCATGGCTTGGCCGGTGGCGTTGGAGCCACAACGTTTGCGGTCAACTTGGCTTGGGAGCTTGCTTGCGTATCTGACAAGGACGCGCCAACTGTCTGCCTAATCGACCTGGATCTTCAATACGGAACAGTGTCGACATACCTTGACTTGCCACGCCGTGAAACAGTGTTCGAGATGCTGTCCGACACGGCATCGATGGATGACGAAGTCTTCTCACAAGCCCTTCAAACTTATGAAGAAAAGCTTGAGGTTCTGACTGCGCCATCGGACATGGTGCCCTTGGACTTGATTACACCAGAAGACATCCAGCGCGTGATCGACACGGCCCGAAAGCGCTTTGACTACGTGATCGTCGACATGCCGAAAACCCTGATCCTTTGGTCGGAAACTGTTTTGCAAGCCGCGCATGTGTATTTTGCAATGATCGAACTGGATATGCGGTCAGCCCAAAACACCCTGCGCCTGAAACGGGCCCTTCAGGCAGAAGAGCTGCCGTTCAACAAACTGCGCTTTGCGCTGAATCGCGCGCCGAAATTCACCGATTTAAACGGCAAAAGCCGCGTTAAGCGCATGGGGGAAAGCCTGAGCGTCGCAATAGATCTTCAGCTGCCGGATGGTGGCAAGCAGGTCATGCAAAGTGGCGACCACGGATTGCCGCTTGCGAATTCGGCAGCCAAGAATCCACTTCGCCGTGAAATCGCGAAACTTGCGAAATCGCTTCATAGCCTGGGCAGCAGCAGCGCCGAGGCTGCGTAACACCATTACAAAGGGGGAGCCGCCGTGTTTTCAAGATACAAGAAGCAATCCGATGCGCAGCCGGTTCAAACCCCGGCAAGAGTGCCCGAAACCACCCCCGATGCCCCAGTTGCGCCGGCCCCAAATGCCGTGGCTCGTAAGCCCCAGACCCAAAAGTCAGCCGAGGCCGCCGGGTCTGATCGCGATCGAAAGCGGAAAGAGCGGTTAAGCGAAATCAAGATCGATCTGCACCGCGAGTTGCTGGAAAACCTGAACCTGGCGGCGCTGGAAAACGCGGAAGAAGCGGAGTTGCGCGCGGAAATCAGCGCAATCGCAAGCGAAGTCCTGGAATCCAAGAACATCGTTCTGAACCGCGAAGACCGAACCCAGCTTAACAAGGAACTCTACGACGAGGTTACGGGCCTTGGCCCCTTAGAAACGCTGCTGCAGGATGAATCTGTCAACGATATTCTGGTAAACGGGCCGCAGCAGATCTTTGTGGAACGTGCTGGCAAGCTGGAAATCAGCGACATTACGTTCAAAGACGAAAAGCACCTGATGCGGATCATCGACAAGATCGTATCTGCTGTTGGTCGTCGTGTTGATGAATCGAACCCCTATGTCGACGCCCGTCTTGCCGACGGATCGCGTTTCAATGCAATGGTTCCACCAATCGCGGTCGATGGCTCGCTGGTGTCCATTCGTAAGTTTAAAAAAGACAAGCTGGGCATTGATGATCTTGTCAATTTTGGTGCGTTCACCGAGGAAATGGCAGCATTTTTGCAAGCTGCCGTGTCCACTCGCCTGAATATCATCGTATCGGGTGGTACAGGTTCAGGTAAAACAACCACTCTGAACGCGCTGTCCAGTTTCATCGATGATGCCGAACGGATCCTGACGATTGAAGACACGGCTGAACTTCAGCTGCAGCAAACCCATGTCGGTCGGATGGAAAGTCGTCCGCCGAACGTCGAAGGCAAAGGTGAAGTCAGCCCGCGTGACTGCCTGAAAAACGCCCTGCGTATGCGCCCCGACCGTATCATCGTGGGTGAGACGCGCGGCGCCGAGGTTATCGACATGTTGCAGGCAATGAACACCGGTCACGACGGATCAATGACCACAATCCACGCCAACTCGGCCCGCGACGGGATTTCACGTCTGGAAAACATGATCGCCATGGCTGGGATCGAGATGCCGATCAAAGCGGTGCGCAGCCAGATCTCATCGGCTGTCAATTTGATTGTACAGGCCAGTCGACTGCAGGACGGCTCGCGCCGGATGACCTCAATCACTGAGATCACGGGCATGGAAGGTGATGTTATTTCGATGCAGGAACTCTTTCGTTTTCAACGCGTTGGGCTAACGCCCGACAACAAGATCATCGGACATTACACAGCAACAGGCGTACGCAGCCACTATTCGGAACGCTTCCGTCTGTGGGGCTATGACTTGCCTGCGTCCATTTACGAACCAACCACAGTGTAGGAGATCTAGATATGCAATTGCCCATGGAGGCACTTATCTATGTTGTGATCTTCGTCGGAGTTCTACTTCTGGTCGAAGGTATCTACCTTGTGGCGTTCGGGAAATCCATCAGTCTGAACAGCCGTGTGAATCGACGGCTCGACATGCTTGACAAAGGTGTCGGGCGCGAACAGGTGCTGGAACAGCTGCGCAAGGAAATGCAGCAACACATGAAGTCACAGAGCATCCCTCTGTATTCATTGCTGGCGGACAAGGCGCAAAAGGCGGCAATTGCATTCTCGCCCAAGCAGCTGATCATGATCATGTGTCTGGTTTCTGCGGTCGCGTTTATGGGGCTTAGCATCGGTACAGCCACCGATACGGCTTTGCGGGCGGCTCTGTCGGTAGCGATTGGTGTTGGTGGCGTCTACGCCTGGGTCAATCGCAAGGCCAAAAAGCGTATGGGTATGATCGAAGAACAACTGCCCGAAGCGGTGGAACTTATGGTCCGATCGCTGCGCGTGGGAAACCCGTTCGTCTCAACGATTCAAGTTGTCGCGAATGAGGTTCCAGACCCGCTTGGGACTGAATTTGGCGTTATCGCAGATGAGTGCGCCTACGGTCGCGAAGCTGCCGAAGCGTTGAAGGACATGGCGCAAAGGTTGGACATGCAGGACATGCGCTTTCTCGCGGTTGCCGTGGGTATTCAGCAACAATCCGGTGGTAACCTTGCAGAGGTTCTTGCCGGTCTGGCGCAGGTTATCCGGGCCCGTTTCCGTCTGTTCCGCCGGGTGAAAGCAATCACAGCCGAGGCGCAGTGGTCTGGCAAGTTTCTCTCGGGTTTCCCTTTGGGCTGTCTGGCATTCATTCTGGTCAAAGATCCTGGCTATTATGACGATGTTCTGGACCACCCGTGGTTCATTCCGATGTGTTTCTTTGTTGGCATAATGCTGACCTTGAACCTGATCGTCATGAAGATCATCACCAACATTAAGGTCTGAGGGCACGTCAATGGAATTCCTGACCACAATCAACGACATGCTGACCCAAAACCTAGGTGAATTCGGACCTCTTATCATCGTGGGTGTTCTGGGACTGGTCATGGTTCTCGTGGCCGTCTCACTGATGATGAGCCAGCCCGAGGATCCGCTAAAGAAACTGCAGCGATCAAACGCGGCACCCAAAAAGCAGAAGAAATCGAAGAAGGACCAGCTTAGGAACTCAGGCCGCAACGAACAGCTTGAGAAATTCGCAACTTTCCTCGAACCAAAGAATGAAGAAGAACTGTCCGCCATGCAGCTCAAACTGCGCCAGGCGGGGTACCAATCGAAGGATTCTGTTCGGTTTTTCCACTTTGCTCAGTTCGCGCTGGGCATTATTGGAATTGTGATCGGGGTGATGTTGGTGACAATCTTCGCGAACGGGCAAGAGTTTACGACCCAACAAACGCTCATCCGTGTGCTTTTGCCAGCGGGCGCTGGCTACATGTTGCCAAAGTACTGGATCACCCGCCGTGTCGAAGAGAGGAAAGAGGCGATCACCGCCGGTTTTCCCGATACGCTGGATCTGATGCTGGTGTGTGTGGAAGCCGGCCAATCCCTCGACCAGGCGATTGTAAGGGTTGCGGGCGAGATGAAGGCCTCCTACCCCGATATCGCTCAGGAGTTCGAAGTCGTCGCGTATGAAATGAAAGCGGGCAAGGAAAAAAACACAGTTCTTCGCGACTTTGGCACAAGGTGCGGCGTGCAGGACGTCAACTCGTTTGTGACCGTCATGATCCAGTCGGCAACTTTCGGTACATCGATCGCCGAAGCCCTGCGGGTTTACGCGGGTGAGATGCGTGACAAGCGCGTGATGCGGGCGGAAGAGGCCGCCAACAAGTTGCCAACTAAGATGACACTTGCCACAATGATGCTGACGGTGCCTCCGCTGCTGGTTATTTTGGTCGGACCATCCGCCAACGTCATTTCGGAGTTTGGGAGCAGGTGACAACCTGATGAGACAACGACCCAGGCGCGCGCTAAGATGGGCACGCCGCATGTTTCAGGCCACCATGGTTTTCGCCATGGTGGCTTCTTGTACAGAAGGCGACCTGCGCAAGGGCGTCGATGCCCCGGGAATTGACCTTGATGGCCAGTCCGCAGACAACATCACCGTGGGCAACCGCCTGATGGCAGCCGGAGAATACGAGCTTGCGTTAGAGTCATTTACGCGCGCGGCACTAGACCAGGGCATGACCACGCAGGTTCTGACCTCTTTGGGCACCGCCAACCTTGGCTTGCGGCGACTTGGACAGGCCGAAACGCTTTTGCGCCGGGCAGTTGAAGACGACCCGAAATGGCCAGTCGCATGGAACAATCTTGGCGTTCTGCTGATGGAGACCCAGGAATATCCAGAAGCGGCCCAAGTCTTTCAACGCGCCTATGCCCTGGACAATGGCGAAAGTGACGCAATCCGCGACAATCTTCGCTTAGCACTCGCAAAAACGGAAAATCCTGTTAATAATACGACGCAAGAACAAGAATA
The DNA here is from genome assembly GCF_056536585.1 of Ruegeria sp. CK2. Taxonomy (NCBI): domain Bacteria; kingdom Pseudomonadati; phylum Pseudomonadota; class Alphaproteobacteria; order Rhodobacterales; family Roseobacteraceae; genus Ruegeria; species Ruegeria sp. CK2. Next base: position 7,124 of record NZ_JBQFPW010000017.1, on the reverse strand, counting down.
TACGCTGGAACAGCTTGGCGACGGGCAATTCACGCTACGCAAAATCCAGCCACAGAGGCAAGAGCAGTAAAGGACGCAAAAATGCGCCAGCAATTCTTGATTCCGTCTATCGTGGCCAGCGGGCTGATCCTATCCGCCTGCGCGAAGGAAACCGAACAGGAAAAAGTGGAACGTACACTTCAGGAAGTGAACGTCATCGACGAAACCAACCTGAACGACGTTCTGCTGACATCTGCTGACCCGAATGAGGCGGTGACCTATTTTCACGGGGCCGCAGCCAAAAACCCTGATCGGATCGATCTACAACGCGGGTTGGCGATTTCCCTAAGCCGCGCAAAACGTACGACCGAGGCTGCCGCAGCCTGGAAACGCGTGACGTCGATGAAGGGCACCAATGCTGCGGACAAAGTCGAATATGCAGATGCGCTCGTCAGAAACGGCGACTGGGCCAAAGCGAAAACCGTACTCGACTCGGTTCCACCAACCTTTGAAACCTTCAAACGGTATCGACTGGAGGCGCTGGTGGCAGATTCGCGGAAGGATTGGAAACGCGCCGATCATTTCTATGAAACCGCTGTCGGGCTCACAACGCGCCCGGGCGGTGTGATGAACAACTGGGGCTATTCCAAATTGACCCGTGGCCAATATGCCGACGCCGAACGCTTGTTTACGGACGCAATCCGTCAGGACAGTTCGCTGTTCACGGCGAAAAACAACCTTGTGCTGGCGCGCTCTGCTCAGGGAAACTACAGCCTTCCGGTTGTTCCGATGTCACAGGCCGAACGTGCAATGCTGTTGAACACGATGGGTATTTCGGCGGTCAAACAAGGTGATGTGACGACCGCCAAGAACCTGTTCCGTGAAGCGATTGCTACGCATCCGCAGCATTTCGACGAGGCGGTCCGCTCGCTTCGCGCGCTTGAGGAAGCCTGATAGATGCTCATACCAGCTGGTGCAGCTGCCTGGTTCCTACCGTTCGTACTGCCGATTTGTTTCTATGTCGCTTTTACCGATATGCGTGAAATGCGGATCAAAAACCACGCGGTTATGGCGCTTGCCGTAGTGTTTGTCATAGTTGGTTTATTCGTTCTGCCGCCCTGGTCGACGGGTGCAACAGCTGGGCGAGTTGGGCCGCTCACCTGGTCCATGCCAGTCTATTTCTGGCAGCTGATGCATATTCCCGTAGTTCTAATTGCAGGCATTGTTTTGAACGCTGCTGGCGCAATGGGGGCCGGAGACGCAAAATTCCTGGCAGCCGCATCGCCATTTGTCTGGCTGGGGGATTTGTTGTTGTTAGCCGCAGTCCTGACCGCATGTGTGTTGGCCGCCGTGATAACGCATCGCCTTGCCAAAAACACCAAATTGCGCAGTTTTGCACCTCACTGGGACAGCTGGGATCGCGGCAAGCAATTTCCCATGGGGTTCGCTTTGGCCGGGGCGCTGGCCATGTATTTGATATTGGGCACTGTTTACGGATCGTGAACTATCACCACTGCGCCTTGTAGCTGCCTTGGTCCCGCCACAAAGTTGGGTCAGTTTCTCGTCAAGACGCCCGAATTTGGGCATTTGACCTGACAACTGGACAGACGAGCAACGCTCATGAACATGCAGACCTCCGCGGTTATGGCCCCCCCTGCCCCGAAGGGGCTGGTTGAAATGAAGCTTCCGCTGGTGATGATGCGGGACATTCTGCTCAAAACCATCTTTCGCAAGAACACCAGCACTGTGTCAGAAACCGCCGAAGCCATCTGTCTTCCCGGTTCAGTGACGCAGGAACTGGTAGACATTGCGCGCGAGCAGAAGCTTCTTGAGGCCACCGGCACGCTGAACGCCAACAGCGGCAACGAGATGGGGTATCAGCTAACCGATGCTGGTAAGGCACGTGCATTGGACGCGCTGAGCCAATCGGAATATTTTGGCGCCATGCCGGTTCCGCTGGATGTGTATCGCGAACAGGTCAAACGGCAATCCATCCGAAACATTCAGATCACTCGAGACCAATTGACAGGGGCGATGGGCCATCTGGTTTTGCCTGACACCTTGCTGGATCAACTTGGCCCGGCTGTTAGTGCCGGTCGTTCGGTTCTGATGTATGGCCCCCCGGGCAATGGTAAATCGTCTATCTCGAACGGTATTCGGGATGCGTTGGGCGACAATGTCTATGTACCTATGGCCATTGAATATGCGGGTCAGGTGATCACCGTTTATGACCCGATCGTACACACAGCAATCGAACAAGAGGCTGACGACCCCAACAGTCTGCGCCGCCGCAAACGGTTCGATACCCGGTATGTTCAGTGCGAGCGGCCCACAGTTGTCACCGGCGGTGAACTGTCGCTCAGCATGCTGGATCTGGTGTACAACCCAACTGCGCGGACATATCAGGCGCCTTTGCAGTTAAAATCCACCGGTGGCATCTTCATCGTAGACGACCTTGGACGTCAGGCTGAACCGCCACAGGCGCTGATCAACCGGTGGATTGTTCCACTGGAAGAAAGCAAGGACATCCTCGGCCTGCAATCAGGTGAAAAGTTCGAAGTCCCGTTCGATACGCTGGTCATCTTCTCGACCAACTTCCATCCAAATGAGATTTTTGACCAAGCCGCTTTGCGCCGTATCTTTTTCAAGATCAAGATCGACGGCCCGAACCAGGAAAACTTCCTGAAGATCTTTGCCATGGTGGCCCGCAAACGTGGCATCCCCTTGGACGAAGGCGCGCTGGTGCATCTGCTAAAGGTCAAATACCCGACGATCAACAATATCTACGCGAACTATCAGCCGATCTTCCTAATCGATCAAATGATTTCGATCTGCGAGTTCGAAGGTATTCCGTATCAAATGAGCCCGGAGCTGATTGATCGTGCCTGGGCCAACATGTTCGTCAAAGACGAAACAATCGTCAAATAACGCCGTGCCATTTCGGCCAAGGGACAGGTAGTCTGCGTCCATGACGCAGATTCCCGCCCGGATCCATCATTGGTTTTCAGCCAAAGGCTGGTCCATCCATCCGCATCAGCAAGATATGTTTGACCGGGCGCAAGACCCGGCAACGCTTTTGATCGCACCAACCGGGGGCGGCAAAACCATGGCCGGGTTTCTGCCGTCGCTGGCGGAGTTGTCGGGTGGTGACCAAAAGGGCCTTCACACGATCTATGTCTCGCCGCTCAAGGCGCTGGCGGCGGATATCAAGCGCAACCTGCGCACTCCGGTCGAGGATATCGGCCTGCCGATCCGTATCGAGGACAGAACCGGTGACACATCGGCCACACAAAAGAAACGCCAACGCGCGGACCCTCCTCATATTCTGCTGACAACACCTGAAAGCCTTGCGTTGCTAACGTCGTATGAAGATGCCCCACGCATGTTCGAAGGTGTGCAACGTGTCATCGTGGATGAAATCCATGCATTGGCCGAAAGCAAACGTGGGGACCAGCTGATGCTGGCGCTAGCACGGCTGCAGCGCTTGTCCCCGGATTTGCGGCGTGTTGGTCTGTCAGCCACGGTTGAAGACCCCGAAGCCATCGCGCGATTCCTGGCCAGACATCCTGACCCCTGCCAGATTATCCAGGCGGATCCCGGCCCTGATCCAGATATCTCGATGTTACAGACACAGGAAATGCCTCCGTGGTCGGGTGGCGGAGCGGCCTATGCCATCCCAGCGGTGCTGGAACAAATCAGGCAGCACAGGACCACGCTGATTTTTCACAACACCCGCGCGCAGGCCGAGATTTTCTTTCGCAACCTTTGGCTGGCAAACGACGATGATCTGCCCATCGGCATTCACCACGGCAGTCTCGACCGGCAACAGCGCGAAAGGGTCGAAGCCGCCATGGTGCGGGGTGATCTGCGTGCGATTGTCTGTACCGGCAGCCTGGATTTGGGCATCGATTGGGGCGATGTTGATCTGGTCATCCAGATCGGCGCACCGAAAAACGTCAAACGACTGGTGCAACGGATCGGCCGCGCAAACCACCGCTACAACGCCCCGTCCAAGGCGCTGCTGGTGCCCGCCAACCGCTTTGAGGTTGTCGAGTGTGTTGCCGCGCTGGAAGCCGCCCGGGCGCATGAACTGGATGGCGAGCCGCGCGGAGCTGGCCCCAGGGACGTTTTGTGCCAGCATGTCCTGATCGCCGCAGCTGCGGGACCCTTCGACGCGGATTCTCTGTTTACCGAGATGACCTCGGCCGGGCCTTATGCACATCTTTCACGCCACGAATTCGACGCTTGCCTGGAGTTCTGCGCCACCGGTGGTTACGCCCTGCGTGTTTATGACAGGTGGCAAAGGCTGCGGCAGCGCCCCGACGGGTTGTGGCAGTTGCGTGATCCCCGCGCGACACAGCGTATCCGGATGAACCTGGGAACCATTCAGGATACGGACACGCTGAAAGTTCGGCTAAGACGCAATCGTGGCGGCAAACCACTGGGCGAGGTGGAAGAGGCATTTGCCGCGTCTTTGACACCCGGCGACACCTTCCTAATTGGCGGCCAGATCGTTCGGTACGAGGGGCTGCGCGAAATGGTGGTCGAGGTCAGCCGCCGCGCCGATAAGAAACCAAAGATCGCGACCTTCTCGGGTACCAAATTCGCGACCTCCACGCAGCTGAGTGACCGAATCCTGCGCATGTTCGCACAGCCCGACTGGCCTCAATTGCCGCGTCACACTGCCGATTGGCTGACGCTGCAGCGTAAGATGTCTCGCCTGCCGCGACGCGACAGGTTGCTGATCGAAAGCTTCCCTAATGATGGGCGAGAACATCTGTGTGTCTATGGCTTTGCCGGACGCAATGCCCAACAAACGTTAGGCTTGCTGCTGACCAAACGGATGGAGGAAACCGAGCTGGCCCCGCTGGGCTTTGTGGCTACAGACTATGCGACGCTGATCTGGGGGCTGGATGCGGTCACGGACCCGCGCCCGTTGTTCCACATAGACGCATTGCGTAACGGCCTGGACACCTGGCTTGCCGGAAATGCCGTTATGAAGCGGACATTCCGTGCCTCGGCCACAATTGCGGGCTTGATTGAACGAAACACCGGTGGGCAGCGCAAAAGCGGACGGCAAGCGACGTTCTCATCCGACATACTGTATGACACCTTGCTAAAGTACGACCCCGATCACCTGTTGATGCAGATCACCCGCGAGGAAGCTATGCGCGGGCTGGTAGATTTCGGCAGGATCGAAGCCTTGATCCAGCGGATTGGCAATCGGATCGATCTGCTCAGGCTGGATCGGGTTTCCCCTTTGGCCGCCCCGCTGTTTCTGGAGGTTGGCAAGGTCCCCGTCAAAGGCGCTGCGGAAGAACGGCTGCTGGCAGAAGAAAGCGCCCGGCTGTTGCAGTCTGCTGGACTGGCAGCGACGTAAATCCTCTTGCACATGGGCCTGAAACAGGAAAAGAACGTACCATGAACAGTCTTGAGTTTTCCTTTGCAGGCCAGCATCTGTACGCCATGGCGTCCGGGGCGCTTTGGTGGCCGGACCAGCGACTTTTATGTGTTTCTGACCTGCATCTGGGCAAATCCGAACGGTTGGTCCGTCGTGGCGGTCCCGCCCTGCCCCCGTATGACAGCCGCGATACTCTGGACCGGTTATCCGCAGATCTGGACAGAACTGGGGCCGAGCAGGTCGTGTGTCTGGGCGACAGTTTCGATGATCTGGATGCCTCGAAAGCACTGGAAGCGTCCGAGAAATTACGAATAACAACCCTGCAAGCCGGTCGCCGCTGGATCTGGATCGAAGGAAACCACGATCCCGGACCCATCGACTTAGGCGGAACCCACCTATTCGAATGGGCCTGCGGTGTACTTACCTTTCGGCATATCCCACAAGATGACGCACAGCGTGAGGTCTCAGGCCATTTCCACCCAAAGGCGCAATTGCGCGTCAAAGGACGTGCAATCTCGCGACCTGCATTTTTGTTGAACCAGGATCGGCTGCTTATGCCAGCATACGGAACCTACACCGGCGGGCTACGCAGTTCCGACCAGGCATTGTCGGATTTGATGGGGTCAGAGGCTATGGCGATCCTCACCGGACCAAACCCACAACTCATTCCGATGCCACGTTAAGAACAGATAATCCCATCAGCCTCCAGCATGGGTCTGTACTTGCGGCTGACGGGAATGAGGTCACCATTAATAAGGCGGAGATAGATTTTACCATCCGCCCGTTCTACGCCAACAATTGCTGCGTCGGTTACCCAATGAGAACGATGTGAACAGTGGCCGGGCACCGGCTCCATCTCATCAATCGCATCGGTGAAGCGAGATCGGATTGTGAAGGTTCCTTCGGACGTTACAACATCGACACTGTGATCTTTAACTGTAAGGCGGTAGATGCGGCCGTTGAACGAAGCTGGCAAACGACGTGCTATACGCGGCACCTCAAGAGTACGCTCATCCGCCCTGAGCGCGCTCAGATCGCTCCGGTGAACAAGGACCAAACCAGTTGCCAGCAACACACCATGAACGGCAACAGCCCGCGCTTCAGGAGCCATTTGCCCACTATATGTGAACAGTGCCCATGCCAGCACCCACAAGGCCGGTGTGAACAGAGCCAGAATCACTCCGGCAAACGCCATTTCGCGGGCCAGCAGATTGAGCGGCACAAGATTTTCGTGGACCAGCTTCCGCGCAATCCACGTCGCCGTCAGGGCAATCATCATAACACTAGCCCAAAATAAGAGACGCAGACCAAACGGCAGATCTGACACTAGGAACGGGGGAAATGCATAAGCCAGTAACGGAAGAAAAACGAAACCTGCAACAACCCGCTGCGGGCTGCAAACGTTTCGAATTGCCTTCACCTTAGACGTCATGCCAACTTTGCGCGCGAACCCCCAAACTCCAGCCAAAACACTTTAGGTAGTTCGCATGTTTACTTTGTAACGCGCTGGAAAAAAACGACTAACATGAAATGCCTAACAGTCAAACCCATTCAGTTTGTGCTCAGCCTTAGGCAAGAAAGGCGAGAAGACGCAATTTCCTCGGGAGTGACCCGAGGTCGGGCCGCTGATGGCAGCCCGACCTGGTGGATTAAGCCGTTAGTCCTTCGGGTTCTGGTAGTTTGTTTGCGCGGCATGCTGCGGTTAGTGTGTTGGCGAGGAGGCATGCGATTGTCATGGGTCCGA